>NZ_LBJZ01000016.1:12148-48921 GCF_028128935.1 Bradyrhizobium sp. CCBAU 11361 | reverse complement strand
CTGTTTGTAAGTCCGCCCCATGGCAACACCTCCAGTTGGAAGTGTTGCACTTCGTTTGTGAACTCAGGGGACCCATAGCCACCGGCCATCGTTTTGCGAAGTCTCGTGGTTGCCAGCTTCGCGCCACAACTTCTCCCTGGGGTAATGGGTCCTGGCTTTCGCCAGGACGACGGCGGAGGATTTGGCTAACACCGAACAGCCACTTCGTCCCCCACCATGTCCGGCTGCCGATGCAGCGCCACCGCCGGTGACAGCAGGATCACCAGCGCCTGCATGCCGAACACGGCCGCCGCGAGATAAAGGCACGCCTCCGCGCTCCAGAGGCCGCCGACGATCGCGCCCAGCGCCGAGCCGAGCGGGCGGGCGCCGTAGCTCATGATGTTGATGGCGGAGACACGGCCGAGCAGGCGCGGCGGCGTCACGGACTGGCGCAAGGTGGTGGTCGAGATCACCCACAGGATCGGCCCGACGCCGAGCAGGAAGAAGCTCAAGCCCGCGAGCCAGGGCGAGGGGATCAGCACCGTCAGCGCCATCACCAGGGAGGCGACGAAGCCGGTGACCGGGCCAAGGCCGACAACCGTGCCGAAGGCGACGCGCTGCATGACTCGCGTCGCGAGCAGCGCACCGATCACCATGCCGACGCCGTACATCGTCAGCACCGTGCCGACGCCGGCGGCGGTCAGGCCGAGATGGCGTACGGCGTAAGGCACGAACACCGCGATCTGCAGGAACCAGCCGGTGTTGAAGATGAACTGGGTAATGAAGACCGGCCGCAGCAGCGGATGGTGAAACACGAAGGCCGCGCCTTCGCGGATGTCCTGGAACGGATGGCGCCGCGGCGCCGGCGTGCGGGCGGGCTCGTAGATGCCGGAGAGCAGCACCACCGCAATGGCCGAGAGCGCCGCGGCAAAGCCGAAAGCCAGGCTCGCGCCCCACCAGCCGACCAGCGCGCCGCCGAGCGCAGGCCCGCTGGCGAAGGCGATGGTGCGCGCAAGTTCGATCCGGGCATTGGCGGATGGCAACAGGTCCGAACTCACCAGCGAGGGCACCAGGGCCGGGGCGGCCACGCTGTAGACGACGGTGCCGCACACGGCAGCGAAGCCGAGCAGCGCCAGCAGCGGCAGATTGAGGGCGCCGAGCGCCAGCAGCAGCACGATGGCCACGAGGGCTGCCGCCCGCAGCGCCTCGGCGCCCGCCATCAGCGAACGCCGCGAGATGCGGTCGGCGAGCAGGCCGGCCGGAATGGCGAACAGCACGAAGGGGAGCGTCAACGCGGTCTGCAACATGCCGGTCTGGCCTTCGGCGACCCCGAGCGTCAGCACGGCGACGATGGGCGCTGCGGCCAGCGCGATCTGCTCGGCCGATTGCGCCGCGAGGTTGGACCAGGCGAGGCGGTTGAAGGTGTCGGGGAGGCGCGGCGGATTTGACATGGCTCATTTCCTGCAAAGTCGGATTGGCGCCAGTATCCGCCCCCGAGAGCGGCCAAACCCACCCGCTTCCCGACAGGGCGGGTAAAACAGAGCCGCGCCGGGAACCGATGCGCCTAGATGCAGTTGCAAATGAGTTGCAATAAGCCTCGACTTCGGTATTCTGACCGCATGGATGCTCGTTCGCCCGATCTCACCTCCGACGCCGCCGGCTGGCGCACCGACGCGCCGGCCACCAAGAGCCTCGCCGAGGTAAATTCCACAATTGCCGTTCCAGCGGCAGGCCGCTGGTGGCGGCGGTTGCTCGCCTTCGTCGGTCCGGGCTACCTGGTCTCGGTCGGCTACATGGACCCCGGCAATTGGGCGACCGACCTCGCCGGCGGCTCGAAGTTCGGCTACACGCTGCTCTCGGTCATCCTGCTCTCGAACCTGATGGCGATCCTGCTCCAGTCGCTGGCAGCGCGGCTCGGCATCGTCACCGACCGCGATCTCGCGCAGGCCTGCCGCGCGACCTATTCGCCGGCGGTGAACTTCCTGCTCTGGCTCGCCTGCGAGGCGGCGATCATCGCCTGCGATCTCGCCGAGGTCATCGGCACCGCGATCGCGCTCAAGCTCCTGTTCGGTATTCCCCTGATCGGCGGCGCGCTGCTTGCGGCGCTCGATGCCTTCCTGCTGCTGCTTCTGATGAACCGCGGCTTCCGTTTCCTGGAAGCCTTCGTCATCGCGCTGCTCGCGGTGATCGCGGTCTGCTTCGCGGTCCAGATCGTGGCCGCGGCGCCGCCGGTCGCGGAAGTTCTTCACGGCTTCATGCCGAAGACCGAGATCTTCACCAATCCGGAAATGCTCTACATCGCGATCGGCATCATCGGCGCGACCGTGATGCCGCATAATCTCTATCTGCACTCCTCGATCGTGCAGACGCGCGCCTATGAGCGCAACGAGAAGGGCCGGCGCGAAGCGATCAAATGGGCGACGACGGACTCGACCATCGCCCTGATGCTGGCGCTGTTCATCAACGCCGCGATCCTCGTGGTCGCTGCGGCAACCTTCCACAAGAGCGGCCATTCCGACGTCGCCGAGATCGGCCAGGCTTTCGAGCTCCTGTCACCGCTGCTCGGCCTCGGCATCGCCTCGACGCTGTTTGCGATTGCGCTGCTGGCCTCGGGCCTCAACTCGACGGTGACGGCGACGCTTGCCGGCCAGATCGTGATGGAAGGCTTTCTCGATCTGCGCCTGCCGAGCTGGGCGCGGCGCTTGCTCACACGCGGCATCGCGATCGTTCCCGTCATCGTCGTCACCGCGATCTATGGCGAGCGCGGCACCGCGGATCTGCTGGTGTTCAGCCAGGTCGTGCTGTCGATGCAACTGCCCTTCGCCGTGATCCCGCTGGTCCGCTTCGTCTCCGACCGCCGCAAGATGGGGCAGTTCGCGATTCCGCCATACGTTGCCGCGATCGCGTGGATCGTCGCAGGCGTCATCGTGATCTTGAATCTGAAGCTGCTGGCCGACACGCTGTTCGGCTAGTCACACACCGTTGTCGTCGCCCGGCTTGACCGGGCGACCCAGTATTCCAGAGAAAGCCGTTGTTGAGCCGAGAAGCTGCGGCGTACTGGATGCCCCGGTCAAGCCGGGGCATGACAGAGAACTAATCCTGCGGCTCTGACGTGGCATCCCCTTGCGCGTCGACGCGCAGCCAGCCGGACGGCGCCAGCCGCTGCTGCGGCAGGAAGCGGGCCTTGTAGTCCATCTTCTTGGAGCCCTCGATCCAGTAGCCGAGATAGACATAGGGCAACCCTTGCCGGCGGGCGCGGGCGATGTGGTCGAGGATCATGAAGGTGCCCATCGAGCGGCTGACCTGGCTCGGCTCGAAGAAGGAATAGACCATCGACAGGCCGTCGCTGAGCACGTCGGTGAGCGCAACCGCGATCAGCTCCTCGCCGCGGCCGGTGATGCCGCTATCCGGGCCGCGCTTGCGGTACTCGATGATGCGGGTCTCGACATGGCTGTCCTCGACCATCATGGCGTAGTCGAGCACGGTCATGTCGGCCATGCCGCCATGGCGGTGGCGGGCGTCGAGATAGGCGCGGAACACCGAATATTGCTCGGAGGTCGGAACCGCGCTGCGCTGCTCGCCGATGATGTCGGCGTTGCGCGCCATCACCTTGCGGAAATTGCGGGACGGGCGGAACTCGTTGGCCACGACCCGGACCGACACGCAGGCGCGGCACTGGTCGCAGGCGGGCCGATAGGCGATCGACTGGCTGCGGCGGAAGCCGCCATGGGTCAGGAGGTCGTTGAGATCGCCCGCGCGGTCACCCACGAGGTGCGTGAACACCTTGCGCTCATGACGGCCCGGCAGATACGGGCACGGAGAAGGCGCCGTGAGGTAAAATTGGGGGGTGTCGCGCGAGTGTTGGGTCAAGGGACGTCGTGGGCCTCCGAAGTGGGTATCAGCATCGCGCTACGGAAGCCCTCGGTCAATTGGTCTGCTCGGCGGGTCTGATCAGTCAGCTTAGCCGGTCCTGGTTGATAGGTTCTTGATCAGTAGGTTCTGGCGCCCTGGGGCGCGGGTGCGCGGGCCGAGTTGTTGATCACGACCGTTCCGAGCACGAAGTCATGCAACAGCCGCCGGCGGCCGTTGAACAGGCCGACCAGGACCACGAAGGGCGACAGGAACGAAACCGTCACCCAGAACAATACGGCATGGGTGGCGCCGAGCACGAAATAGCCCGGCGCGCCGTACCAGGTGCGCAGCTCCAGGTCCATCACCCGCATGCCGATCGTCGCCGATGACGGACCGCCGATGCAGGCGCCGTAATAGACGATGGCCCAGATCACCGAGGCCGGCCAGGCCAGCCAGAACAGCGCCCAGCCGATGCCGAGCGTGACCACGCCGAACAAGGCGATGAAGAGGTAACCGAGGATGACCGGCACCGAGATCACGACCATGTCGATCAGGAAGGCGAACACCCGCCGCGTGGCAACGCCGCGGAACAGTTCCGGCTGCAGATACGGATCGAAGGCATGCGGCTGCACCCCGCCGTCATTGCGCCAGGCGCCCGCCTGGGGTCCTGAATTGCCCGAGTCCGAATACGACATGGTTCATCCTCCCGAAGGGAAACTCCCGTGGCAGGACATGGGAACAGGCCGTCCGCGTGCCAAGGGCGTCGAGATTAACAAGCCGAAATATTCCGGCGATTCGGGGGCGAGGGGGCTCGTGGAAGATGAGGACGATGCTCGCGCCACATCCTCGGTGTCGTCCCGGCGAAGGCCGGGACCCATTACCCCAGGGAGAAGTTTGGCGAAGATTGAGAGTCGCCCGGTACCGATACCGCAGATCACGGATAGATCACGCGGTATGGGTCCTGGCTACGACGCTTGTGGAGTTCAGAGTGCCTAACCCCGCAAAGCGATCGCGAGGAAGCCGTGCGGGGCTTACCCCTGCGCCCGCAGCTTCTCCGCTGCCTTCGGCGCAAAGTAGCTCAGCACACCATCGGCGCCGGCGCGCTTGAAGGCGAGCAGGCTCTCCATCATCGCGCGGTCGCCGTCGAGCCAGCCGTTGCCCGCGGCCGCTGCGATCATCGCGTACTCGCCCGACACCTGGTAGGCGAAGGTCGGCATCGCAAAGGTGTCCTTCACGCGGCGGACCACGTCGAGATAGGGCATGCCGGGCTTCACCATCACCATGTCGGCGCCCTCGGAGATGTCGAGCTCGACCTCGCGCAGCGCCTCGTCGGTGTTGGCGCTGTCCATCTGGTAGGTGCGCTTGTCGCCGGTCAGCGTCTTGGCCGAGCCGATGGCGTCGCGGAACGGGCCGTAGAAGGCGGAAGCGTATTTGGCCGCATAGGCCATGATCTGCACGTCGATGAGCCCGGCGTGATCCAGTCCCTCGCGGATCGCCGCGACGCGGCCGTCCATCATGTCGGAGGGCGCGATGATGTCGCAGCCGGCTTCGGCCTGCACCAGGGCCTGGCGCACCAGCACGGCGACCGTCTCGTCGTTGAGGATCTCGCCGTCCGCGATCAGGCCGTCATGGCCGTGGCTGGTGAAGGGATCGAGCGCGACGTCGCAGAGGATGCCGAGATCGGGAAACTCCTTCTTGATCGCACGCACAGCCTGGCAGACCAGATTGTTCGGGTTGCAGGCCTCCGAGCCTTCCTCGTCGCGAAGGGACGGGTCGGTGTAGGGAAACAGCGCGATGCAGGGGATCGTGAGCTTCATGGCGCGCTCGGCCTCGCGCACGGCCTGGTCGATGCTGAGGCGGTCGACGCCCGGCATCGAGGCGATCTGCTCGCGCCTGTTGTTGCCGTCGATCAGGAACAGCGGCCAGATCAGATCGTCCGTGGTGAGCACGTTCTCGCGCACCATCCGCCGGGCCCACTCGGCCTTGCGGTTGCGGCGCGGGCGGACGGTCAGATCGAGGGCAGGGGAGGCCACACCGCCATCCCGGCGCGAAACCTCGCGCAATTCGATCGGACGCCCGTATTTGATCGCCATCACTCTTCCTCCGGCTGGAATTATTCTTATACCAGCTCGCATGGTTCCCGTCACCGCGGCTTGACCTGCCGCAAGGGATGGCAGCCGATTGATTTTGCGGGCCGAAGCAGCCAGAAGGGAGCCATGTCCGAGATCTCCACCCGCGATGCGGCCCGCGACAGCGCCAATGCAAGGGACGCCGCCAGAGACAATGCCAGAGACAATGCCATGTCGGTGGCGGCGATCTCGTCGGAGCGCTCGGAGTCCGACGACAATGTCTGGACGCGCCGGCTCGTGCTGTTCCTGCGGGTGATGGCGCTGCTCTCGATCCTCAAGGGCCTCTATCACTGGGCGCAGGTCACCGGCTTCGTCGGCGGCGAGGACGAGGCGTTCGAGAACCAGTCGATGGCCTGGCAGGCCGCGACCGTCTACTTCGCCGTGATCGAGCTCGTCGCCGCCGTCGGGCTGTGGCTCGCAACGCCCTGGGGCGCGGTGGTGTGGCTGACGACCGTGGTGTCGATGGCGGTGATCGAGCTGATGTTCCCGGGAATCTATGGCGGCAGCCTGGTCGTGGTCGGCGTCGAGGTCTTCATGCTCGCCGCTTATCTGGCGCTCGCCTGGATGGCCGCGCGCGAACGGCCGCCGTAGCGATCCCTGCGCAGGCATTTGGTAGGATGGGTAGAGCGAAGCGAAACCCATCGCAGCGGTGTGAGAACGATGATGGGTTTCGCTTCGCTCTACCCATCCTACGATCTGTTCAGCTCCGGCACAGCAGCGGTTTCACGCGCGCTTGGTTGACCGTTGGTTGCGTAAAATTCGAGGTAACTTTTCGTTGACTCCGTGCATTCCGCCACAGCTCTTACGCGCGCGTTTCGAAACGGGGCGGGGCTGTTCTGGAATGCGACAACCGGGGCGGACGGAGGGTGAACAGGACCTTGCGAAGGTCAACAGACGGTTGCGAAAAGCCCTTGTGGCACAGGCTTAATCCGCAATTCACTGTCTTAAATTCATGATCTCTTTATTCTCTTATTTAAGCCGATCTTCAAACGAGCCCCTTAAGTTGCACCTATCAGGCGGGACACAAGTTTCGTCGAATAAGTGTCGATAAAAACGACAACAGGGGAAGTGTCATGATGAAAGCCGTCGCAACTGCGGCAGATACCGCAGAGCGCGTCTCCGGCCAGCAGGGTTCGGTGCAGTCGCTCTATCTGGAAGCTTTGACTCTGGTGGAGCGGCTGCATCGCCGGCTCCTCGACGTCATCAAGGACGAGTTCGATCGCCGCGGTCGCGCCGACATCAACTCGGTGCAGGCGCTGCTGCTCTACAACATCGGCGACAAGGAGCTGACCGCGGGCGAGCTGCGCACGCGCGGCTACTATCTCGGCTCCAACGTCTCCTACAATCTGAAGAAGCTCGTCGAGCTCGGCTTCCTCGATCATCAGCGCTCGCGCGTCGATCGCCGCTCGGTGCGCATCCGCCTGACGCCGCAGGGCCAGGAAGTCCGCCGCATCGTCGACTCGCTCTATCAGAAGCACGTCAAGACGGTCGAGCAGGTCGGCGGCATCTCGGGCGAGGAATTCTCGACCCTCAACAAGTCGCTGCACCGTCTCGAGCGGTTCTGGACCGACCAGATCCTGTATCGGCTCTGAGTTCTAAAACGGATCCTGGCCAAGCCGGCCCGCAACAAGACCGGCAAGCCTTGCGAACGTGCCTGACTTCCCCAAGCGCACCGGCCCCGGGATCTCCCCGGACCGGTGCGTTTTGCCGTTTCGCAGCTGCGAGAAAAATTGCCGTCCGGGTGGAACCAAGTCCCGGCATCGCCGTTGTTCCTCTGGATCGGAGGATGCGATGCTGGTCGGGCGCGGGTTGCAGGCTGTGAACGTCGAACTCGTGAGCGATGCCTATGCCATCGCCGCGAATTACCTCCGCCGCTCCGGCGCAATTCCGGACACGCTCGTCACCAACGAAAACCTGCTGGAGATCATCATCAAGCTGCTCCAGCACGGCGAATTCAACAAGATCAGGCTCGCCAACAAGGCGATCGGCCGGTTCGAGACGCAGTCCGAGGCCCGCGCGGTTGCCTGATCAAAACTCCCGATATTCCAGAGAACCAGAGGGTGCCATGGAAGCTGCCATCGACCGCATCATGCAGACCTATGACCTGCTCGCCAACCGCACCGCCGCGGCCAGCGAGGAGGCACGGGCCAAGGTCACGAACTACCTCAACACGTTGATGGAAGCCGGCGAGAAGGACACCCACAGGTTGACGGTCTGCGGCCTGACCTATTTGCGCCAGCTCGACGGCAGCGTGGACCCCGTGAAGTCGGGGTATACGGGGCTCTAAAGGGGAAGGGGCGGCCCTCATCGGCCGGCAGGGCCTTAAGGTCCAAAGCGGCCCCTTCAGGGAATCGGAACGGGGCGGCTCCAGAGAACCGCACCAACGTCCAGATCCTTCAATCCCACCATATCTTGCATAAATATCAGGCCCGACCCGCAAATGCTTGGCCGGGGGCGGCCGATGTGGTAGATGGCGCTCGCCGCTTCCGATCGCCACACCAGACCCGCCCGTAGCCCGCCAAAAGGCTGCGGCGGTGGAGATATTCGCAAGATGACCTCAGCAAAAACCGCCTCCGCGCCCGATTCGTTTTTCACCGCCTCGCTCGACCAGGCCGACCCGGAAATCGCTGCCGCCATCAAGGGCGAGCTCGGCCGGCAGCGCCATGAGGTCGAGCTGATCGCCTCCGAGAACATCGTCAGCCGTGCCGTGCTGGAAGCGCAGGGTTCGGTGATGACCAACAAATATGCGGAAGGTTATCCGGGCGCGCGGTACTACGGCGGTTGTGAGTGGGTCGACGTCGCCGAGAACCTCGCGATCGACCGCGCCAAGAAGCTGTTCGGCGCGGGCTTCGCCAACGTGCAGCCGAACTCCGGCAGCCAGATGAACCAGGCAGTGTTCCTGGCGCTGCTCCAGCCCGGCGACACCTTCATGGGCCTCGACCTCGCCGCCGGCGGCCATCTCACCCATGGCTCGCCCGTCAACATGAGCGGCAAGTGGTTCAAGGCTGCGCACTACACTGTGCGCCGCGAGGACCAGATCATCGACATGGATGCGGTGCAGAAGCAGGCCGAAGAGATCAAGCCGAAGCTGATCGTCGCCGGCGGCTCGGCCTATTCGCGGGCCTGGGACTTCAAGCGTTTCCGTGAGATCGCGGACAGCGTCGGCGCGTACCTGCTGGTCGACATGGCGCACTTCGCCGGCCTCGTTGCCGGCGGCGTGCATGCCTCGCCGGTGCCGTATGCCCACGTCACCACCACCACGACGCACAAGTCGCTGCGCGGTCCGCGCGGCGGCCTGATGCTGTGGAATGACGAGACGCTGACCAAGAAGTTCAACGGGGCGATTTTCCCGGGCCTCCAGGGCGGCCCCCTGATGCATGTGATCGCGGCGAAGGCGGTCGCCTTCGGCGAGGCGCTGCGGCCCGACTTCAAGGTCTATGCCAAGAACGTCGTCGAGAACGCCAAGGCGCTCGCCGAGGCGATGAAGAGCCACGGGTTCGATATTGTCTCAGGCGGCACCGATAACCATCTGATGCTGGTCGACCTCAGGCCGAAGGGCCTGAAGGGCAACGTCTCGGAGAAGGCGCTGGTTCGCGCAGCCATCACCTGCAACAAGAACGGCATTCCCTTCGATCCCGAAAAGCCCTTCGTGACCTCGGGTTTGCGGCTGGGCACGCCGGCCGCGACCACGCGCGGATTCGGCGTTGCCGAATTCCAGCAGGTCGGCGGCATGATCGCCGAGGTCCTGAACGCGATCGCGCAGTCCTCCGACGGCAAGGCGCCGCTGGTGGAAGCCGCGATCAAGGAGCGGGTCAAGGCACTCACCGACCGGTTCCCGATCTATCAGTAAGGCTAGGCCAGGCGGATGCGCTGCCCGAACTGCAACAGTCTCGATACGCAGGTAAAGGACTCGCGTCCGACCGAGGACTCGTCCGTGATCCGCAGGCGGCGCGTGTGCGTCGCCTGCAATTTCCGCTTTACCACCTTCGAGCGCGTGCAGCTGCGCGAACTCACGGTGATCAAGCGCAACGGCCGCCGTGTGCCGTTCGACCGCGACAAGCTGATGCGCTCGGTGTCGATCTCCTTGCGCAAGCGCCAGGTCGAGCCGGAGCGGGTGGAGAAGATGGTCTCCACCATCGTGCGCGAGCTCGAGACCGGGGGCGAAGCCGAGATCTCCTCCGAGGTGATCGGCGAGACCGTGATGGAGCATCTACGCACGCTCGACGACGTCGCCTATGTGCGCTTCGCCTCGGTCTACCGCAATTTCCGTGAGGCCAAGGATTTCGCCGACGTGCTCGGCGAGCTTTCCGGCGAGGAGGAAGCGCGGCTCGCCGCGATCCGCAAATGATCTTCCGCATTCTGGAGGATCAGTTCGCGCAGAAGATCCGCGAATCCAAGGACGCCGATCGCCGCTTCATGCAGCTTGCGCTGGCGCTCGGCCGGCGCGGGCAGGGGCGGACCTGGCCCAATCCGGCTGTCGGCGCCGTCATCGTGAAAGATGGCGTCATCGTCGGCCGCGGCTGGACGCAACCCGGCGGACGTCCGCATGGCGAGCCCGAAGCGCTGCGGCGAGCGGGTGAGGCGGCGCGCGGGGCCACGCTCTACGTCACGCTCGAGCCCTGCTCGCATTTCGGCAAGTCGCCGCCTTGTGCGGACGCGGTGATCGCCGCCGGCATCACGCGCGTGGTGGCGGCGATCGAGGATCCCAATCCTGAAGTCGCAGGCCAGGGCCATGCCCGTCTGCGCGCCGCCGGCATCACGGTGGACGTCGGTGTGTGCGCGGCGGAGGCCGCCTTCGACCACGCCGGGCATTTCCGCCGCATCCGTGACAAGCGCCCGCATGTGATCCTGAAGCTCGCGGTCTCGCCCGACGGCAAGATCGGCGCCGCCGGCGGCAAGCCGGTTGCGATCACCGGCGAAGCTGTGCGCGACCGCGTGCATCTGCTTCGCGCGCAGAGCGATGCCATCCTTGTCGGCATCGGCACGGTGCTGGCGGATGATCCGCTTCTCACCTGCCGCCTGCCGGGCTTGGCGGCGCGCTCGCCGGTGCGCGTGGTGCTCGACCAGAGCCTGCGCATCCCCGCATCGAGCCAGCTCGTGCGCTCCGCGCGTGAGACGCCGCTGTGGGTGGCGGGCTCCGAACTCGCCGAGGCTGCGGCCGCCATGCGGCTTGGAGCCGCCGGTGCGCAGATCATCCGCATACCGGCGGGGAACGCCTCCGGGCTCGATCTGCCGGCCGCGCTGCATGCGCTGGCCGGGAAAGGCATCTCGCGGTTGATGGTGGAGGGCGGCAGCCGCGTTGCGGCGTCGTTCGTGGCGGCCGATCTCGTCGACGAGATCTGGCTGTTCCGCGGCGCGGAAGAGGTGGGCAGTCGCGGCGTCGATGCGCTCGATGCATTGCCCCTGTCGAAAATCACGCAGTCGCAGGCCTACAAGGTTCATGCTAGCGAAACATTCGACAGGGATACTCTCACCATCTACGAGCGCGCCTAACATGTTCACCGGCATTGTCACCGATCTCGGCGAGATCGTCAGCTTCACGCCAACGGCGCAGGGCCAGTTGCACCGGCTGCGCATCGCCTGCCGCTATGACCAGACCACCATTGCCGATGGTGCCTCGATCGCCTGCAATGGCGTCTGTCTCACGGTCGTCGCTTCGGGTGTCGCGGGCGGCAAAACCTGGTTCGACGTCGATGCGGCCGCCGAGACGCTGGCGCTGACGACGGCAAAGCATTGGAAGGTCGGCACCAGGCTCAATCTCGAACGCGCGCTCAAGATCGGCGACGAGCTTGGCGGCCATATCGTCGCAGGTCACGCCGACGGGATTGCGACTATCGTCAGCCGCGAGGACCTGCCCGACATGGCGCGGTTCGTGCTCTCCACGACGCGCGAGCTGGCGCGGTTCATCGCCACCAAGGGATCGATCACGCTCGACGGCGTCTCGCTGACGGTCAATACGGTTGCGGACGTGACCTTTTCGGTGCTGATCATCCCGCACACGCTGACGGTCACGACGATCGGCGGCTGGAAGGCGGGGGCCGAGGTCAATATCGAGGTCGATCTGATGGCCCGCTACGCAGCGCGGCTGACGGAAATGAAGTGACCGGCGGATAAAGTTCGTCATGCGCGGGCTTGACCCGCGCATCCATCCTCTTAAGAGGGGCTTGCCCGACGGATTGCCGGGGCAAGCCCAGCAATGACAGAATAGGTTGACCATGGCAGACGCGCGGCGCGCACCCCTGAAGGACCAGACCGACATTTCCGGCGCACGTGCGCTGATTGTCGAGGCGCGGTTCTATGACGATCTCCAGGACGCGCTATTGGACGGTGCGGTGGCCGAGTTGAAGGCCGCCGGCCTGACGCATGACGTGATCACGGTTCCCGGCGCGCTGGAGATCCCGGCGGCGGTGGCCATTGCCGTGGATGCCGCAGCGGCCAACGGCAAGCCCTATGATGCGGTGATCGCGCTCGGCTGCGTGATCCGCGGCGACACCATCCATTTCGAGATCGTCTCGCAGGAATCCTCCCGTGCGCTGATGGACCTTGCGGTTTCGCGCAAGCTGCCGCTCGGCAACGGCATCCTCACCGTCAACACCGAGGCGCAGGCCTGGGCGCGGGCGCGCGCCAGCGAGCTCAACAAGGGCGGCGATGCCGCGCGCGCGGCGCTGGCGATGCTGCGCATCAAGCGCCGTCTGGCGCGGGCCTGAGCCATGGCTGACAACAACAAGAAGCCGGCGGGCGCTCCGGAGAAGAAGGCGAACCGGCGCGGTGCGGCGCGGCTCGCGGCCGTCCAGGCGCTGTACCAGATGGACATCGCCGGCGCCGGCATCAACGACATCTTCGCCGAGTTCGAGAGCCACTGGCTCGGCAACGAGGTCGAGGGTGACACCTACCTGCCGGCCGAGGCCGCGTTCTTCCGCGACGTCGTCTCCGGCGTCGTGCGTGACCAGAAGAAGCTCGACCCCCTGATCGACGAGGCGCTGTCGAAGGGCTGGCCCTTGAAGCGGATCGAGGCGATCCTGCGCGCAGTGCTGCGGGCAGGGGCCTATGAGCTCCAGCATCGCAAGGACGTGCCGGGCCGTGTCGTCGTTTCCGAATATGTCGACGTTGCGAATGCCTTCGTCGACCGCGAGGAGACCGGCATGGTGAACGCGGTGCTCGACCAGATCGGCCGCCAGTTTCGCGGCGATGAGTTCGGGCGGGGGTAGACATCCGCGAGGGCGGTGAAGTGATGCGATGTGGCTGCCCCATATTCCGCTGTCATGCCCCGCGAAGGCGGGGCATCCAGTACGCCGCGGCCTATCGATTTGATACGATCGTCTCTGGAGTACTGGATCGCCCGATCAAGCCGGGCGATGACAGCCATTGGTGTGGCTGACGTTGATGGCAAACGCGCACAATCCCTCCGCCGAAGACTCCCTGATCGCGCGCTATTTCAAGCCGCTGGCGACCGATCCCGGTGCGTTCGGCCTGGTCGATGATGCCGCGGTCCTGTCCTCCTCCGGCGACGACATCGTCGTCACCACCGATGCCGTGGTCGAGGGCGTGCATTATCTTGCCGGCGATCCACCCGACACCATCGCGCGCAAGGCGCTGCGGGTGAACCTGTCCGATCTCGCCGCCAAGGGCGCTGTGCCCGCCGGCTTCGTCCTGACGCTGGCGCTGCGGAGCAGGGAAGATGCCTGGCTCAGGCCGTTCGCGGATGCGTTGGGCGAGGATGCGAAAACCTTCGCGTGTCCGCTGCTCGGCGGCGACACGGTGTCGACGCCGGGACCGCAGATGATCTCGATCACCGCCTTCGGCCGCGTGCCGCAGGGGCAGATGGTTGGCCGCACCGGCGCAAGGCCGGGCGACCGCATCCTGGTGACGGGCACGATCGGCGATGCCGCGCTCGGCCTCGACGTGCTCACGGGCGGCGTGGTGGCCGCGGCACTCGCGTCCGATCCCGCTGCAAGGGAAGCTCTGGTCTCGCGCTATCGCATCCCGCAGCCGCGCAACGTTCTGGCGCGGGCCGTGCGCGATCATGCGTCGGCCGCGATGGATGTCTCCGACGGGCTCGCCGGCGACCTGACCAAACTCTGCGCGGCGTCGGGCGTCTCGGCCTTCGTGGACGTGACGAACGTGCCGCTCTCGGCCGCCGCTGCGGACCTGATCGCGCGCAACGCCGTTTGCGTCGAGACGCTGCTTGCCGGGGGCGACGATTACGAGGTGCTGTGCACCGTGCCGCCGGTGCAAAGCGATGCGCTGATTGCCGCGGGGCGGGCCGTCGGCGTTGCGGTCACCGCGATCGGCACGATCGTCGCGGGCGGCGCGCGGCCGCGCTTCCTGGACGGGCAGGGCCAGGAACTGGTTTTGAAGCGGCTGTCCTACAGCCACTTCTAGGAATTGCTCCAAATCGCGGCGTCCAGGCTCTGGGCTCATGACCTGGTGCTCAGGACTTGCTCACGACTTGGCCTAAATACTTGCCGAGATCGGCTTTTTCGGCCGCTTCCGGCGTTGCACCATCAAGTTGATTTTGGCAAGCTCGCGACCGACTGAGGCCGCCTCTTCGGGAAAGGGGCGGCCTTGTTCGAAATCAAGGCGCCGCACCGCACGACGGACAATAAAAGGCGCCGGGGGTACATCAAGGATCTGAGGCAAAAAATCACATGACAGCATTATGGTTGATAGTGCTCTGCGGAGTGCTTTCCGTCGTCTACGCGATTTGGGCGACGTCTTCGGTGTTGAGCGCGGATGCGGGGTCGCCGCGCATGCAGGAGATCGCAGCTGCGGTGCGCGAAGGCGCACAGGCCTATCTGCGGCGTCAGTACACCACCATCGGTATCGTCGGCATCGTCATCTTCCTGCTGCTTGTCTATTTCCTCGGGTTTTATGTGGCGATCGGCTTTGCCATCGGCGCCATCCTGTCGGGGGCGGCCGGCTTCATCGGCATGAACGTCTCGGTTCGCGCCAACGTGCGCACCGCCCAGGCCGCGACGACGTCGCTCGCCGGCGGCCTCGAGCTCGCCTTCAAGGCGGGCGCGATCACCGGCATGCTGGTGGCGGGTCTCGCGCTGCTCGGCGTGACCCTCTATTTCGGCTTCCTGGTCTATTCGCTGAAGCTGGCGCCTGACAGCCGCGTCGTCGTCGACGCCATGGTGGCGCTTGGCTTCGGCGCCTCGCTGATCTCGATCTTCGCCCGTCTCGGCGGCGGCATCTTCACCAAGGGTGCGGACGTCGGCGGCGACCTCGTCGGCAAGGTCGAGGCCGGCATCCCCGAGGACGATCCGCGCAACCCCGCGACCATCGCCGACAACGTCGGCGACAACGTGGGCGACTGCGCCGGCATGGCCGCCGACCTGTTCGAGACCTATGCGGTGACGGCGGTCGCCACCATGGTGCTCGCGGCGATCTTCTTCGCCAAGACGCCGATCCTCATGAGCATGATGACGCTGCCGCTCGCCATTGGCGGCATCTGCATCATCACCTCGATCATCGGCACCTTCTTCGTCAAGCTCGGGCCGAGCCAGTCGATCATGGGCGCGCTCTACAAGGGACTGATCGCAACCGGCGTGCTGTCGCTGATCGGCATTGCCGTGGTGATCTACACGCTGATCGGCTTCGGCAAGCTCGACGGTGTCGATTATACCGGCATGTCGCTGTTTGAGTGCGGCGTCGTCGGCCTGATCGTCACCGCGCTGATCATCTGGATCACCGAATACTACACCGGCACCGACTATCGTCCGGTGAAGTCGATTGCGGCTGCGTCGGTGACCGGCCACGGCACCAACGTGATCCAGGGCCTTGCCATCTCGATGGAGGCGACCGCGCTGCCTGCGATCGTCATCATCGCCGGCATCCTCGTCACCTACAGCCTTGCCGGCCTGTTCGGCATTGCGATCGCGACGGCCACCATGCTGGCGCTGGCCGGCATGATCGTCGCGCTCGACGCCTTCGGTCCGGTGACGGACAACGCCGGCGGCATCGCCGAGATGGCGGGCCTGCCGAAAGAGGTGCGCAAGTCGACCGACGCGCTCGACGCGGTCGGCAACACCACCAAGGCGGTCACCAAGGGTTACGCGATCGGCTCGGCCGGTCTCGGTGCGCTCGTGCTGTTCGCGGCCTACAACCAGGACCTCAAGTTCTTCGTTGCGGACTCCGCGCATCACACCTACTTCGCCGGCGTCAATCCGGACTTCTCGCTGAACAATCCCTATGTGGTGGTGGGCCTCCTGTTCGGTGGTCTATTGCCGTATCTGTTCGGCGCGATGGGCATGACGGCGGTGGGCCGTGCGGCGAGCGCGATCGTCGAGGAGGTGCGGCGTCAGTTCCGCGAGAAGCCGGGCATCATGCAGGGCACCGACAAGCCGGACTACGGCAAGGCGGTCGACCTGCTGACCAAGGCGGCGATCAAGGAGATGATCATCCCCTCGCTGCTGCCGGTGTTGTCGCCGATCGTGGTCTACTTCCTGATCTACGCGATCGCCGGAGGCGGTACGGCCGGCAAGTCTGCGGCGTTCTCGGCGGTCGGCGCGATGCTGCTCGGCGTGATCGTGACGGGCCTGTTCGTCGCGATCTCCATGACCTCGGGCGGCGGCGCCTGGGACAACGCCAAGAAGTACATCGAGGACGGCCATTACGGCGGCAAGGGCAGTGATGCCCACAAGTCCGCCGTCACCGGCGACACCGTCGGCGATCCCTACAAGGACACGGCCGGCCCCGCGGTGAACCCGATGATCAAGATCACCAACATCGTGGCGCTCTTGCTGCTGGCGATCCTGGCGCACTGAACTTGTAGGGCTCTACAAACGACAAACCCGCGGTGCAAACCGCGGGTTTTTTGTTGTGCGCCTTACGGGGGACCGTCGCCATGAAGTTCGAGACGACCAGATGTATCCGGTGCGGCTGCGACATGCTGATCGCCGACACGGTCTGTCCGACTTGCGGTAGGGTGCAAGCCGGTGGCCGGCAATCCGGTGCTCGTACAATGCTGGCGGTCGCGCTGGCGGCGGCCGTCCTCATCGCCTTCAACTGGTTCAAACCTCCGGCGCCGAAAGCGGGCCCGCCTACTGCACATCCATCTGCAAACCTTCCTTCTGGATGATGCCGGCGAACTTCTTCGTCTCGGCGTCCACGAAGTCGGCAAACTGCTGCGGCGTGCCGTAGTCGGCGCGGGCGCCCATGGCGGCGATGTTCTTCTTGATGTCGTCGCGCTCCAGCATCGCCTTCACTTGCAGGTTGAGCGCTTCGAGGACCGGGGCAGGGACGCCTTTCGGCAGGAACACCGCGAACCAGGACGAGACGTCGAAATTGGCCAGCTCCGGCGCGCTCTCGCGCATCGTCGGCAGGTTCGGCGCGAGGTCGCTGCGCTCGGTGGTCGTCACGCAGAGGCCGGTGAGCGTGCCGTTCTGGACCTGCGGCAGGCTCGGATAGAGGTTGTCGAACAGGATCTGGATGTCGCCGGCGAGCGCGGCCTGGAGCGCGGGACCTGCGCCGCGGAACGGGATGTGCGTCATCTTCATCCCGGTGAGCTGGAGGAACCAGGCGCCGGTGAGGTGAGGACTCTGGCCGACGCCGGAGGAGGCATAGCTGAGCTTGTCCGGATTGGCCTTGAGATAGGCGATCAGCTCGGCGATCGACTTGATGCCGGTCTTCGGATGCGCCGAGACGATGTTCGGGATCCGGATCATGTTGGAGACGGGCTGGAGCTGGTCCGGCTTGTAGGTGAGGTTCTTGAAGATGCTGTAGGCGATCGCGTTCGGCCCGGGATTGCCGATCAGGATGGTGTGCCCATCCGGCTTGGCGCGAACCACCTCGGCAGTGCCGATCGTGCCGCCGCCGCCGGAGCGGTTTTCCACGACGGCCGACTGGCCCCAGGCGGTTTGCAGGTGGGCGGCCAGGAGCCGGCCCATGACGTCGGTCGAACCGCCGGCTGCAGCCGGCACCACCAGGCGGACGTTTTCGGTGGGCTTCCAGTCCGCCAGGCTCGATCGCGGCAGGATCGCTGCGGCCGACAGGCCGGCAGCACCGGTGAGCACGCGGCGGCGGGACAACAACGTTTTCGGCACGAATCCACTCCCTGCTTCTTGTTTTGCAGGGAGCGTATGGAACCCGGCGCGCAACGGCAAGCCGCGCGCGAGCGCAAGTGCCGCGCAGACGGCGGCACGACGCCGCAGGCTGAAGGCTCAGTTAAAGCTGAGCAGCTTGAACAGCGGCGTGAGGTAGCTCATCTCCTGGCCCGACGTCGGCGTGGTGCGGCTGATGAAGTCGAAGATCTTGCCGTCCTGGAGGCCGTAATTCGCCAGCCGGCGCACGCGCCGGTTCTTGTCGAAGTAGATCGCGATCACGCGCTGATCGACCACCTGCTGATTCATGAACGCGACTTTGCGCTCGGAGCGCTGCGAGATGTAGTAGAAGACCTCGCCGTCGAGGGTCGCGACCGTGGAGGGCGTGCCCATCACGATCAGCACCTGGTCCTGGCTCGCGCCGATCGGAATCTGCTCGAGTGCGCCGGGCGGCAGGATGTAGCCCTTCTGGAACTGCTCGCCGGTGCAGCCCGCGAGCGCCACGCCGACCAAGGCCGCAGCGGCGGCCATGCGCAGGCCGCGCCAGCGTGCATGAAGGCCGCGCCGCTTGTCTGCGCGCGGGCTGGTCTGGTTCGTTATCGTCATAGCGGAACTGATTCCGTCCCCTTGCGTCGCGCGAGGCGCTGAAGTACCGGGCGGAGGCTCTGAATGCAACACGCGCGCGCCCGCTTGCGGAAACCACAATGCTTTGGCCGTTCAATCACTTCAGGAAACCCCGCCTAGCCCCGCCGGGCACCATTGAAGCCATCTATGGCATGATCGTGACGCAGGCGCGAGAACCCATATTTTACCGCGACTTGGGCGTGCCGGATACGGTTAACGGGCGTTTCGACCTGTTGCTGCTCCATCTCTGGCTGCTGCTGCGCCGCCTGCGCACGGTCCAGGGCGCCACGGAGCTGTCGCAGGCGCTGTTCGACCGTTTCTGCGAGGACATGGACGACAATCTGCGGGAGATGGGGGTGGGCGACCAGACCGTGCCGAAGCGGATGCGGGCCTTCGGCGAGGCCTTCTACGGCCGGGTGCAGGCCTACGACCAGGCGATCGAAGGTGGCGTTGAGCCGCTGGCGGCGGCGATCTGCAAGAATATCTTGAATGGGGCTGGCCTCGACCGGGCGAAGCGGCTCGCGGCCTACGCGCGGGCCACGGATGCCGATCTCGGCCGGACCGACGAGGCCGCGCTGCTCCGCGCGTCCTTCAACTTTCCCCCGGCGCTTTCCGAGGATGTCACGCCATGAACCGACCGAACACTGGATCCGAGCCCGATCCCTGGCGGGTCCCCGTCATCGTTGCGCAGATTCCCGACACCGGCTTGCACCGCAAGATCGAGGCATCGGCCGCCGAACGGAAGGTCATGGCCGAGGTTGCGGGCGTGCGGGAGATCCTGTCCGCCAATGCCAGCTTCGACGTCGTGCCGAAAAGCGGCGGCCGGCTCCATGTCACGGGCCACGTCCGCGCCCGGGTCGGCCAGACCTGCGTGGTCACGCTCGAGCCGATCGAGAACGAGATCGAGGAGGAGGTGGACCTGACCTTCGCCCCCGAGGCCGAGGCGCGCCGCCTGTCCGACCTGATCGAGGAGGGGCAGGACGACGAGGAGCCGCCGGAGGTCATCGACCCGCCGGAGGCCATCATCAATGGCACCATCGACCTTGGCCGGCTCGCCACCGATGCCTTGTTCCTGGCGATCGACCCCTATCCGCGCAAGCCTGGGGCCGTGTTCGAGGCGGAGGTCGTTGCCCTCGACCCGGAGGACCATCCTTTCGCAGCGCTGAAGGCGCTTCAGGACAAGAAGAAAGGCCAGTAGCTGCCGATTCCCCGTAAGACCGCTTGCCAGGCCGCGCGAGGCCTTTGCGGGAGTGGTTTGAAAGCCTGTTTCATCTATTTGATTTCTATATATTTCTTTCGAATTTTCGCGTTTGCCGCCACGTCGCCACGAATGCAAAAGGCTGGGGGCAAGAGGTTGTTTCGGGATAACAAAACGCTATTGTCGCGCCCCGGTCGGGGCGCGGCGTGACGCCTGGCCGTCGCCATGTCCGTGGCGAACCCATTTCGCGGCTCCCGCTCGTTCAAGACCGCACCAGACCAGGTTTCCAGGACTTTTATGCTAAGCAAGGTTCGCATCGCGCTTGACGCCATGGGAGGCGATGTCGGCCCCGCCGTGATCATTCCAGGTGCCGCCATCTCGCTTCAGAGGCATCGCGAGACCGAATTCCTGCTGGTCGGCGACCGCGCCAGGATCGAGCCCGAACTCGAGAAACACCCCGCGCTCAAGGCCGCTTCCAGGATCGTTCATACCGACGTCGCCGTCAGCATGGAGGACAAGCCGAGCCAGGCGCTGCGCCGTGGCCGCAGGACCTCCTCGATGTGGCTTGCCATCGATGCGGTGAAGAAGGGCGAGGCGGAGGTCGCGGTCTCCGCCGGCAATACCGGCGCGTTGATGGCGATGTCGCGCTTCCACCTGCGCACGCTGCCGGGCATAGACCGGCCGGCGATCACGGGGATATGGCCGACCAAGCGCGGCGAGTCCGTCGTGCTCGACCTCGGCGCCACCATCGGCGGCGATGCGCACCATCTGGTGTCGCTGGCCGTCATGGGCGCGGCGATGGCAAGCGTCCTGTTCAACAAGCCGCGTCCCACGGTCGGCCTGCTCAACATCGGCGCCGAGGAGATCAAGGGGCACGAGGAGATCCGCGAAGCCAGTGAGATCCTGCGGGCGAGGAACCTGCCGGAGCTCGACTATATCGGCTTCGTCGAGGGCGACGGCATCGGCAAGGGGCTGGCCGACGTCATCGTCGCCGAAGGGTTCAGCGGCAACATCGCGCTGAAGGCTGCCGAGGGAACCGCGCGGCAGATGGCGGAATTACTCCGTAACGAGATGCAACGGAGCTGGCTGTCCAAGCTCGGCTATCTCTTTGCGCGCAGCGCGTTCCAGGCCCTGCGGGACAAGATGGACCCCAACAAGTCCAATGGCGGCGTGTTTCTGGGGCTCAAAGGACTGGTGGTTAAAAGCCACGGCGGAACCAGCGCCGAAGGCTTTGCCTATGCGATCGATGTTGGCTATGAGATGGCTCACTACGATCTCCTGAACAAGATCAATCAGACGCTCAACCGCGAGGGTGGTGCACTAAGTTCCGTGCAGCCCGCGCCGGAGGATGTTTCGTGACTCAAATTCGTTCGGTCGTGCTCGGCTGCGGCTCCTACCTGCCGGAGCAGGTGGTGACCAACGCCCAATTGGCGGCGCGTATCGACACGTCCGACGAGTGGATCGTGCAGCGCACCGGCATTCGCGAGCGGCACATTGCGGCCGAGGGCGAGTTCACCTCGCACCTGGCGATCAAGGCGGCGCAGGCCGCGCTTACCGATGCCGGCGTGGACGCGCAGTCGATCGATCTGATCGTGCTGGCGACCTCGACGCCTGACAACACCTTCCCCGCGACGGCTGTCGCCGTGCAGCACGGGCTCGGCATCAACCACGGCGCGGCCTTCGACCTGCAGGCAGTGTGCTCGGGCTTCGTGTTCGCGCTCGCCACCGCCGACAATTTCCTGCGCACCGGCGCCTTCAAGCGCGCGCTGGTGATCGGCGCCGAGACCTTCTCGCGCATCCTCGACTGGAACGACCGCGGCACCTGCGTGCTGTTCGGCGATGGCGCCGGCGCGGTCGTGCTGGAGGCGCAAGAGCAGCCGGGCCGTGCCGCGACCGACCGCGGCATCGTCACCACGCATTTGCGCTCCGACGGCCGCCACAAGGCAAAGCTGTTCGTCGACGGCGGACCGTCCTCGACCCAGACCGTCGGCCATCTGCGCATGGAGGGCCGCGAGGTCTTCAAGCACGCGGTCGGCATGATCACCGACGTGATCGTCGATGCCTTCGAGGCGACCGGGCTCAACGCCGACAGCATCGACTGGTTCGTGCCGCACCAGGCCAACAAGCGAATCATCGACGCTTCCGCGCACAAGCTGCATATCGCGCCGGAGAAGGTGGTGCTGACGGTGGACCGTCACGGCAACACCTCGGCGGCCTCGATCCCGCTGGCGCTGTCGGTGGCGCGCAGGGACGGCCGCATCAAGCGCGGCGACCTGATTCTGCTCGAGGCCATGGGCGGCGGCTTCACCTGGGGCTCGGCGCTGGTGCGCTGGTAGAGCCACAGTCGATAAAATTTTGCCGGAATCAGCGCCGATTATCGATGCGTATGCATTGATGAGCGCTGTTGACCGCCGTATCGTAAGCTCATAATTTCAGACAACAATTGTTCGCCGTGATGTGGGGCAGGGCGATGACCGATCAAAGTAAAACCGTAACGCGTGTTGATCTCTGCGAAGCCGTCTACCAGAAGGTGGGCCTGTCGCGGACGGAATCGTCTGCGTTCGTGGAACTCGTGCTGAAGGAGATCACCGACTGCCTGGAGAAGGGCGAGACGGTGAAGCTGTCCTCGTTCGGTTCCTTCATGGTTCGCAAGAAGGGCCAGCGGATCGGCCGCAACCCGAAGACCGGTACCGAAGTGCCGATCTCGCCGCGTCGCGTCATGGTGTTCAAGCCGTCGGCGATCCTGAAGCAGCGGATCAACTCCCAGCACCGCACCAATGGCGATGCCAGCAAGGCTCAACCCGAGGCGTAATCGCCTTTCGGATAAGGATTTGGCATTTGGACAAGGCGCCGGATGCGTTCCGAACCATCAGCGAAGTAGCGCAGGAACTCGACATTCCGCAGCACGTGCTGCGCTTCTGGGAGACCCGGTTCTCCCAGATCAAGCCGATGAAGCGCAGCGGCGGCCGCCGCTATTACCGCCCCGACGACGTCGACCTGCTCAAGGGCATCCGCCGGCTGCTCTACGGGGAGGGCTACACCATCCGCGGGGTGCAACGGATACTGAAGGAGCACGGCGTCAAATCGGTGCAGGGGCTCGCCGACGGCGCGGCCGCGGTCTCGTTCGGGGCCATCGAGGACGCCATCGGCGCGAGCCTGATGGAGCCGGACGACGAGGAGGCGCCGATCAAGGGCGTCACTGACGCCGACGATGACGACTACCAGGGCGACGAAGAGGAAGGCATCGACTTCCGCTTCACGGAGGTCGACGACGAGGAGATCCTCACCACCTTCCGCAAAGGCGGCACCCCCGCCGCGCCCGCCGGCCCCAGCGCGCTGGACCGGGAGCGGCTGGGTCGGGTACTCGCCGACCTCGTCGCCTGCCGGGAGATGCTGGACCTGGCGCTGAAGGATGGCTAGGGGCCGCATTCCGCCGGCTTTGTGGGGCAGTTCCGGGGCTCTGGGCTCGGAGCCAACCAGATCGCGATACCAAAATGCTGCGACCTCGCCTTGCGCAAAGCGGCGATCCTAGCTAATGGAACGACGTTCGGAGCGTGGCGCAGCCCGGTTAGCGCACTAGTCTGGGAGACTAGGGGTCGGAGGTTCAAATCCTCTCGCTCCGACCATCTAACAAACTGCGATTGCAGGGACATTTTCGCTCCTATCAAAAGCCGATGACGCTCGCACAACCTCGGGGAAGCACCGGGGAAGCACGAGCGCCGATTCTAAGCGCGTCGGGCGGACTTTGCACCGCCCGAAAGTAACGTCAGTTCAGGCGCTGCCGGCTTTCGGCGCCGGCCTTTGCCTCCAGCATTTGGATAGCGGCGGCGAGTGTCACCGCGGCGTCAATCTCGACCAAATTGCCGGGCAGGGGGCGGAACTGGCCGGCGGCTTTGCCTTTGAGCGGCGCCAGCATAGCTGCGGCGGTCGCTGAGCTCACCTGACAGCGAACTAGGGCATTTCCATCCTCGATAGCCAGGATCAGGTCGGTCCCGCGGCGGGCGAGCAGCGCGCCGAGGTCATTCGAGTTCGTTAAGGTGCGGAGGGCGATTGAGCTGCGCATAGTGTTTTGCCTTTCGAGCAAGATGCGAGTCCAGGGGCGAAATGACCGACACTAGACGGCCCCGCGCACCTTTGGGCGTGCGCCTTGGACATACGCGCGCGGCCCCTGGACAAGATTTGTGATTGCCGCTCACCGGATTGGCTATCGGCTAGTGTTTCGGGCTTTCGACCCGCAATCAGGATGCGCTCAGTTGAAAATTGAGCAACGAATATTTTGTCTGGAAAAGTCTAATACGTAAAACCAGACGGCTTAGCGCTTGATCGGATTTGCGTATTTGTCGATTTCAGCGCTTTTGTCGGGTTTTGCAATCGCGCAACACAATACAAGAAATACCTGTGCTGTAAGGCTCTTTGTTACTCGAAGTTTGTGCGCGACCAACCACTTAGCTCGTAAGGCACAGTCGTGCGCACTCCTGCTTGAGCGCTAGATGAAGTTCGAGGTGTCTCGTCGATACGATCGGTGACGGGCCCAGAAAATTGGAGGCGCGCCGGCATGCGACGGGCAGGGCACGACCGCCGCCCACCACGGCCGCACACTACCCCCTCGGGGGGAGGCGCCTATTTGCAGTCAAAAGGCCGCAATGCCGCTCGGCTAATTTTGTAAATCCGAGAAGTTCAGGGTAGTCGCACCGCTTCTAGAGGAACCGGATGTTGACCGGGTTACTGGCGGTCGGCGGATGCTGTCCTCGCAGGGCGTCGAGTTGCGGCTAAAGCACCACTGCGCGAACCTGGGCGACGCCACGATCGGTAATTCCTAAGCTGCGAGCGGCGCCAAGCGAGAGGTCGATGACGCGACCGCGAACCCATGGTCCGCGATCGGTGATACGAACGACCACCGATTTTCTGCTCTTGAGGTCAGTAACGCGAACATGCGTGCCGAACGGCAGATTGCGATGAGCTGCAGTTAGCGAATCCCGATCGAACGTTGCGCCGCTGGCTGTCTTCCGTTTCGAATACGAGTAGAAGGAAGCCTTCCCGGAAAACACTCGGTTGAAAGATCGAGTAGCTGAGCGGTCTTCCGAAGTTTGCGGCGCTTCTTGCTCGATAGGAGACTGCGCCTGCTGGCTCTGGTTGGTCTCCTCCGTTGCCTGAGGGGCGGGCTCGGCGTGTGCGTTTGGAATGATAGACCACCTATCATTGAAGTCCTGTGCCGCAGCAGAGTCTACATGTAACCACATCCACGCTGGGACTGTTGCAATGGCGACTATTCTACAAAGAAGACGCATGGTCGGCCTCACTGCAATTTTAAAGTGGAAGGACAATGCGATCTTTCGAGGCGCGTTCCTGAATACGCTTTCCTGTGTGGGCGAAAGGTGAATGCATACCGATGTTACCGAATGGGGCGCGGGATTCGCGAGACGCAATGCAGCAAAGCGGCGGTCTCGTTGCAGCGCATCACGCCACACCTTGTCAGTCCTGCATAAGGGTAGGGGCGCGTCATCTGGCCGGACGGGTGTGCGTCAAATGGGCTATAAGATTTTAAACGCAGAGGCCTCTGAGTGACGATCCCGCGCCGTAACCTTCTGCTCACTTTCGTACTCTAAAGTTATATCCACGGACGCAACGCCGCTTCGCCGACGGCACCCATCGCGCAATCCCGCGCTTTTCCTCTCACCCCGTCGGCGACCAATGTCATCAACGCCCTACGACCGTCAGACGTCCTTTGCGCTGTTCAGCGCCGAAAATCCTTCGAAACAGCAGTCCGGCACGGACCTCGACGCCGAGTTCAATGCCGTCAAAATCGCCCTCGACGACACCCAACAGAGCCTGGCGAAAATTCAAGATGCCGATGGTGTCTTGAAACGGGGCAGCGTCGGTCGCGCGCAGTTCGACAGCAGCGTCAGCCTCGGTTTTGCCGCACCGGCGCAGTGGGCGAGCGGGGTCCTGTATACCGCGAACGTCAATACGGTCTTCCACGACTCAACTTTCTTCATCGCAAACACGACGCATACGTCAGGTCCGACATTCGAGCTCGGCAAATGGGACGGGATTGCTGACTTCACGGCGGCTTCTGCGATCGTGGATGGATCAATTACGTTGGCCAAGCTGGCGGACGGCGCGGTCGCGGCAAACAAGCTGGCAGACGGCGTCGTTTCGAACACCAAGATAGCGACCGGCGCGGTCACCACGAACAAGGTGGCTGACCAAGGCATCACCAATCCGAAAATCGCGGACTCTGCGGTGAGTTTCACGAAGCTGGCCGGCGACGCCAATCAGGTGATTCCTGCCGGCGCGTTGATGCCGTACGCGGGTGCGTCGGCTCCTGATGGGTGGTTGTTATGCGTGGGTCAATCAGTGCAGCGTGCCGACTATCCGGCGCTATTTGCGGCGCTCGGCACGACCTATGGCGCACTTGACGCTTCGCATTTCACACTTCCGGACATGCGTGGTCGCGTGCCGGCGGGTGTGGATGGCGGCGCGGGCCGACTTTCGTCCGGCTATTTCGGCGCATCGCCTGCACTCGGCGCAACGGGTGGTTCGGAAAACCACGCGCTGACGACGGCCCAAATGCCGTCGCACGGCCACGGCGTCACCGATCCCGGCCATACTCACGGTTATGTTCAGGTTTTCCGCGCAGGCTTCGAAGCGAACGGCAACGGTGTCGGCCTCACCGCAAGTGCTCAAGGCGCGAGTACGAACTCTGCCACGACGGGGGTATCGATACAAAGTACCGGCGGGGGCGGTGCGCACAACAACGTCCAGCCGACGATCGTGCTGAACTACCTCATCAAGGCGCACTGACGATGCCGCAATTGGTCGAGTTCGAAGGTCAACGTCACGAGTTTCCCGACGACTTCACTCAAGCGGAGATCCAGCGAGCACTGACCTCCCGTCCGCGCGCTCCGCAACTTGCTGACGTGACCGCTTCCGATCGCCGTTTTCCGATGGCCGGAGACGCTCGGTCTGTGCCTGCGCCGCAGCCGATCCATGCGCAAGGGCCTGATGGCGCGATCGTCGAATTTTCCGCCGACACCTCAAATAAGGTGATGACCGAAGCTCTGCAAAGGCACTACGGCGGACCGGGGCAATCACCTATTCCTCCACTACCGCCGGGCTACAAACTCGACTCGCCAGCGGGGACGGCGATACCACCGCTTCCCCCCGGCTATACGCTCGATCGCAACACGCTCGTGCCTGTGGATCACGATCCTTTCGCTCAGCCGGCCGCACCTACACAGCCAAAGCTCGTGCCTGTCGATCATGACCCGTTCGCGGCGTTTCCCGACGCGCCGCCCGCTGCCGCACCATCCGCTCCTGTCACCACGCCCCAAGGCCGTATCTACGTCTCGCCGGCCGACGCCACGCCGAAGCCAAACACCGCTCCGAGCTCACTTCACAGCCTGGCCGTCGGCGCCCAAGGCGTTGGCAAGGGCCTCACCGACATCGTGACGGGGCCGTTCGACCTCGTCGCAGGAGCACAGAATCTCGTCGTCGGCGGCGTCAACAAGCTGTTCGGTACGAATATCCCCATGGCCACGCCGGCGTCCAAGCTGGTCGAGAAAGCCACCGGACCATTCAGCATTCCCGAGAGCGAGATGTCCCCGGGCGAGAAGCTCGGTTACAACGTCAACCGGTTCGGCACCCAGGCACTCGGCACGGGCGCCATGCTCGCCGCTCGAGCTCCGAGCGTCGCCGCCGCGACAACTCGGGCCGACACGGCTGTTGGACGCGTCTTCGACCACCTGTCCCGGCCTTACACCGAGGCGCCGGCGCGGACGCTTTTCGGCGACACGATCGGCGGCATGGGCTCCGGCGTCGCGGTGAATGCAGCGGACGACTACATTCCCGAGCACGCTGTTGTCGGGGACACATGGCCTAAGGCGGTCGCCAACGCGCTCGCGCCTGTCGTCGGCGCCATCGGGGCGAACAACCTCCAAGGTATGACGGAAGGGCTTGCGGGCCTAATCCGAAACGTCGCGGCGAAGTCGTTTGGCTCCGCTTCGGCGCCGATCCCGCTCAACCCGAACACCAGGGCGCCATATAGCACCGCCGATGTCGATCGAGCGGCCGCGAAGATCCAAGACGCCGCATCCGGCGCGCCACGCGCGCTGGCGCAAGACATCCGCGAGAACGCCGCGGCCTTGTCGCGGCCGGCAGAGGAAGGCGCCTCGCCATTGCAAAATTCAGCCATGCCGACGTCCGGCCTGTTGTCGGGCGATCCTGGCCTCATTGCCGCAGAACAAGGCGCGCGCCTCAAAGCCGCTCCGGACTTCATCAAGCGCGACCAGAATGTGAAGGCGGCCGCGGCTGACCGCGTCGAGGCCATGCGAGATCCGGAAGCCGACCTCGGCGCCGTAATGCGCCGCGCCGCGCAGGCGCGTGAGGAGCGAATGGGCGCCGCGGAGAACGACATCCTCCAGCGGGAAGATGCGACCCGAGCTGTCGATCAAATCCGGGCAGACCAAGGAGAACCGCTCGGCGCGCTTGCAAACAGCGAAGTCAAAGCAAATGCTTCGCGGCGGTTAGACGAGGCCCTCGTCGAGCGGACTTACATCCCAGCGCGAGCAGAGAAAAACAGGTTGTTCGACACCGCCCCCGGTCGTGCCGACGAGCTGCCGGCCGACAATATTTTTGGCGCGGTCGATCGGGTCCGCGCGCGCGCAAATGGACTGGCCCCAGGCGTTCTGCCGGAAGACTTTATGCGGCGGCTCGACACCCTTCGGCCGCAGATGGTCGAACACGCTCCCGAAAGCGGCCAAATGGTCAATGTGGGTGGCCCCGGCACGGTAAATGGCGGCGATCTGGCTGATCTGCGTAAGTTCATCGGTCCAGCTATCGAGCGGGCGCAGGCGTCCGGTAATTTCGACTTGGCGGACAATCTGCACTCGCTTCGCAGCGCCTTGAACCGCACGATCGAAGAAGCTCCCGGCTATTCGGAAGCAAATGCCAACTACCGGCGCTTCGCGGATCGCTTCCGGCCCGAGCGCAATGACGAGATGGCTCGACTGACCCGCGAGCTCGATCGAGGCGGCCAGGACGCCGACGGTCAGCTCAACCGTGCGGGGACGCCGCCGAGTGCCACCGCGGCTCGATTCCTCAACACCGCCGAGAACGCGGCCGCCTTGCCGCGCGCGCTCGAAGGGTCGCCGGCGGCGCCGGCCGGATACGCGGCGCTTCGCGACTATCTCCGTGCGGACTTCGCCAAATCTGCCCTCAACAACGACGGGACAGTCAACTCGATCCGGGCGAATGCATGGGCACGAAACAATGCGGACGTATTAGCGCAATTTCCCTTGGTGCGCGGTGAGTTCGATGACATCACCGCGGCCGCGCGTCGTGGAGATCAGATGTCGACGCAAGCGCGTGCGGACCTCGAGACGGCGCGAGCGGCTCACAAGGCGACTGAAGCTGAAATTGATCGATCGGCAGTCGGTACCTTATTTCGCGAGGATCCTCGTGACGTTGCTCAGAAGCTGCTCGGCGGCAAATACGACGCCGGAACCAAGCTGGACGAGATCAACGCACTTATCAAAAACGACCCGCAAGCGGTGCGCGGCTGGAAGGCTGCTGTATCCGAGGTCCTGGCAGATAAGGTTCAAGGCACTCGGCAGGTGGGCGAGACGCTTGACGTTCAATTTGCCCGACTGGCACGGGAGTTCAAAGACAATGAATCACTGCTCGCGAAGACGTTCTCTCCGGAGGAGATGAGCAATCTCCGACAAGCGCACAAGATCCTGTCGTATTTCAAGGAGGCCGAAAAGCGGGCGACCGTTGGCTCTGATACCGCCGAGAAGCTCAATGTTCCTGGCTGGGCTCAGTTGGCCGTTCGCCACTTCAAGGGTGATCTCGCTGGCGGCGGCTTGATTAAGCGGTTCAAGCTGCTCCTCGAGATGCTCCCTTCCAGCAAGCAGAATGCGGACGAGATCATTCACATGGCTTGGTTCGATCCGAACGTGGCGGCCTATCTCCTGGAGCGGCCCGTAAAGAATCCGAATGTGCCTGCATACAATATCGACTTGCGTCGATTGATTGCCGCGGCGAACGCCTCGCGCGACGACTAAACAGAGGAAGTAGATGCCTTCTCTAGCGCCATACGATCTCACCGATCAGCAACGCACCCTTGTGCGGTTCATCGTCAATGAGGGTAAGCGGCCCGAGGAAGCTGCCGAGCTCGCCGGCTATCACCCTAAGTCGGTCTATAAGACAATGCGATTGCCTGCGGTCGCGGCCGCGATCTCGGAATCGATCCAGCTTGACCTTGCCGTGGTGGGCGCTCCGCTCGCTTATCGAGTCGCCAAGTCGCTCCTCCAGGATACAAGCGTTAGCGCCCGCGTCCGCGCGGATCTTTCCATCAAAGTGTTAGACCGGGCAGGGCACATTGCTCCTACTCGCAGGGACACGTCCTCACAACAGAAGGCGCTGTCTGAGATGTCTCGAGACGAGCTCGCGGCCTTCATTGAGCGCAACCAGACGGAAATCGACAAAGTCGAGAGCGAGTTGGCGTCGAGGGCTAAGGACGTCTCTCAATATCTGCGGTGAGATTAAGGCATTGCTTTGGATGCGATCTCGGCTTCGGCGATCGGCTCCGACTTCACATTGACGGTGACTTCCATGCTGGCATCGTCGCCGGCATCGCCCCAATAGCTGCCTGAAAGGGGGATAGCCTGAGCCGGGGTCCGAGCAACGCCAACCCTGATAAGGTCCCGATTCCCTACTATGCCGTTGGTCGGATCGAACTCGACCCAGCCCGAACCCGGCACATAGATTGAACACCAGGCGTGCGTCGATCCGCCTCCGAGCCGGGTCGGTCCATCGCGATCGGGCACATAGACGTATCCAGTGATGAAGCGAGCGGCGAAGCCGAGCGAGCGCGCGGCTTCCATCATCAGCAGCGCGAAGTCGCGGCAAGTCCCCCGTTGAAGACCTATGGTTTCCGCAGGTGTTTGGGTGCCTCGTATTGTGCGGCGCTGGTAGGAAAATCCCTCCGCGATAGCCTCGTTGAGCGTCATGAGCAACTGCCCCGTAGGGCGATTAACGCCGAGCGGCACGAACTTGGAAAGCCACTCGGGGACGGCTGTATCGGCTGGATAATGGCGACGGATGTATGGGTCTAAATCCGGCAGCTCATTGTCGTCATAAGCGAACGGATGCTCCCGAGCGTATTCCTCGATCCGAAAGTCGGGAGCATTTTCCGGGGTATGCTCGAGACGGATTGTTGTTTCAAACCCCAGATCCTCTGCCGAGATATTGAAGTCAACCAACGTTAGGCAATTGCCGAACACGTCGTGTATCCAACGGATCTCGATGGGATCCGGCTTTATCGCAAGTTGGCAGTCGAGCAGCCGCTGATCGAAACTGTCTCGCGGACGAAAAAGCATTTGATGCTGGCCCAGCTTTACTGGCCGGGGATAGCGATAAGCAGTGCTGTGGTGGACGGTGTAAATGGTCATCGCATGCGCTCGGAACCGCAAGATAAGACCCGGTCTTGCCGGTAGTCCGCCAGCGGAAATCGATTTGTTCGTCCCGCACAACTGTCCTTCATTTCAGCAGCATAGCCGAAGTAGAGCGAGGAACAAATCAGGGCTGGGTGCGCTTTGTCTGTCACGGTCAACGGCGACGGGTAGGGAGACGGCTTTGAAGATCCGGGCAGGCTACGATATCGCGTTCGAATGCTTTCAGGATGTTCCGATGGTGCTCATGCTCACCGTCCATCCTTCGCGACATGCAGATATCCTGACCGACCATACTCTCCAGGTGTCACCGAAGGTGCTGGCCAAAAATTACACGGACGTCTTCGGCAATATTTGCACTCGCCTTGTTGCACCGACCGGCCTGATCGAGATTCGCAACGAATTCACTGTCGCGGATAGCGGTCTGCCCGATGCGGTCGCGCCGAATGCTGCTCAAGTTCCCCTCCACGAGTTGCCGGACGAGGCGTTGATGTATTTGTTGGGCAGCCGGTACTGCGATACGCAGAAGCTAACAGACGTTGCTTGGTCGACGTTTGGTCAGATCAACGGCGGCTGGCAGCGCGTCCAGGCCATCTGCGACTATGTGCACGACCGCATTCAATTTGGCTACCACTTTGCCCGGAGCGATCGCACGGCCTCTGAGGGCCACCAGGAGCGAGTAGGGGTGTGCCGAGATTTCGCGCATTTGGCTGTGGCACTGTGTCGATGCATGAACATTCCAGCGCGATATTGTACCGGTTATCTCGGTGATATCGGCGTTCCGCCTGATCCGGCGCCCATGGATTTTAGCGCCTGGTTTGAAGCTTACATCGGCGGACAGTGGTACACTTTCGACGCGCGGCACAACCACGCCCGCATTGGTCGAGTGGTGATTGCACGCGGTCGGGATGCCGCGGACGTGGCGATCTCAACTGCGTTCGGCCCCACGAGGCTTGCGCGCTTCAAAGTGCTGACTGAAGAGGTGCCGGCTGACGAAGCTTTTTCGCTACAGCCACGAGTGGAGACGTCAAGCGACAGTTTACTGGTCCAGCGGCAGTTCGCTTGATTCGAATTTGACACTTAGTTTGTCTGGTACTTCGATCGCAAGCTAGCCGTGGGGGACCGGCCTCTTGGAGGGGCGCCATCTGCTGAGCCGACGTCCCCGACATCTCGGCCTGCTTCTCGACGATAGCACGCAAGGTGCGTGATGCACCCTATCGGGGCTGGAAAGCTCCCACCTGAGCTCATTTAAGCGGGCGGCGTTTTTTTTCTGATACCCGACCCGATTGACTCTGGGTTCGCGTTTCGTTCTATTGGGCAAAATCCAGGTTTGGTCGTGCCCACACTCGAATATCTCCGCTCGGAAATCGAGCGCATGCGCACGCAGATTGGTCGGCAACGCAAGGAAATCCTCCAGCTTCAACGGGCCGGAATAGGGACGGCTTCGGCTGAAGCGCTCCTGACCCGGATGCAGGCGAAGGTGGAGCAGCTTGCTGCCCAGCGAGACGAGGTGAAGAAGGCTGAACCGCGGGAGACGCGTACGCGCGTTTTGGGAGGCCGGAAATGGTAGGCGAGCGACCGAAGTATTTCTCCGACATGACGAACCCACCCGAGTTCCTCAAGTCTCTCGAACAGACGCGGCGGCTGTGCTGTCGTGAAGGCTGGTGCAGGCCGCACATCGAGGCGATCCAGGTCGCGATCGACCAGTATGCGGAAGCGGCGATGGGTAATCGCGCCTTCTTCCTCAACAAGCCGCACAGCATTGGGTGAGGTGTTGCTCCAGGAGAACGCTCTATCACATCGCGTTCTCCAGTCGTTCGATTGGCGTTCTCGTTGACGTTGAAAATACAACCGGAAAACGCGTTTGCGGTTGTATTGAGGAACGCTGAGGCGGCGTTGTAGTTACGGCCTCGCGTGTAGTTCATGGATAGACTGCCCGCCGTTGACCCAACGGCAGGCTTTTTGTGAGTTGCGTAAGTGGCGAAGCGTATCAAGGCAGTGATGCCGCGGTTCATTAAACCCCAGCTGGCGACCCTCAAAATGAAAGCCCCTGCGGGCGAGGGCTGGATTCACGAAATCAAATACGACGGCTACCGGGTGCAAATCCACGTCGATCGAGGTGCGGCAAAAATCTTCACCCGTAACGGCCATGACTGGACAAAGCGGTTCTCGGCTATTGCTGGCGCCTTCAGGCTGAAAAGTCAGACCATCTTCGATGGCGAGGTTGTCGTCGTCCATGAAGGGCGCACCAACTTCTCGAAGCTGCAGGCAGACCTGGCCAAAGGTCGGCAGGATCGGATGCTGTTCTATGCCTTCGACATCCTCTTCCACAACGGAGAGGACCTTCGGAGCAAGCCGCAACTCAAGCGCAAGGAGATTCTGAAAGAGCTGATCGACATGCTTGATCCTCCCGTTCTGTACAGCGACCATCTCGAAGGTGGCGGCCATCAATTATTCGAGGGCGCCGCGAGGCTGAACTATGAGGGCATCGTCTCCAAGCGTGTCGATGCGCCCTACCGTTCTGACCGCAACGAAGGCTGGCTAAAAATAAAGACTGTCCAGAAGGGCAAATTTCCCGTGGTCGGATTCATCAAAGATCCATCCGGCGTCGCCGCGCTATATTTAGGAAAAAAAGAAGGTAAGAATCTTGTCTATATGGGCAAGGTCGGAACGGGCTGGGACCGGACTACGTCCGCCAAGATGCGTCGGGCTCTCGACGCCGTGATTAGTCCAAAGAGTAAACTGAGTAAGCAGCTCAAGAAGCCGAAAGCCACCTGGGTTGAGCCTGTTTTTGCAGCAGAAATTGAGTATCGCGATATCACGTCAGAAGGACTGCTGCGTGCCAGTGCCCTAAAAGGATTCTCCAGGTCTTGACGTTTGTTAGGTCTGGTTTCCGACTTGAGGTGTACGATGACTCTATCACCGCACGGATCGTGGCTTATATCGGTGATGAGAACGCCAATTGCGCTCCCGCCTTTCTCTAACGAAAGGAGCGCGCCATGCAGAAACGGCGTCGTTTCAAACAAACCGAAACTTTGGATCAACGTCTTGCAAAGGAAGCCGAGAGGTTGAGGGCGGAGGTCCAGGCAATGCCGCCGGGTCTCGAACGCGAACATCTTCTTCGCAAAGCGAAGCAGGCAGAAACAGCTTCGCACATGAATGACTGGCTCAGGTCCCCTGGCTTGCAGCCGCCAAAATGAAAAAATCTCCGTTGATAGTTCACGCGGCTCAACTGCTTAGGCGGGCTCGCAAGACGCCGGTCGGCCCCGCTCGAAACGATCTGCGGCAGTTGGCACAAGGCCTCCTAAGACTTCACAAAGCAGGACTGCGAGCCAACGTGGAGGTCGTCGAGGCGAAGTACCGGTCGACAGTCCACTAGGAACGGCGGGCGGTGCTGCGGGTTCTGCTTTAATGAGCGAACCTATCCCTTGGCTGATTGAGTCTTCCATCCAGATCGCCTGGAATTATTTGGAGCGTGCGGGCGAGCGCGCCATCGAAGCCTACCAACGCCATCGACGCGTGATCGCAGCATGACCGATTCCCATTGCACAGTTTGCCATGGTCTCGGTTGGGTCTGCGAAAATCATCCGGACAAGGCGTGGACCGAAGGTGTGGGAGGCTGCCAGTGTGGCGCCGGTATGCCGTGTGTCTGCAACAGCGGCGTCGATGGCGTACCCGACATCGAGGCGGTCATTGTAGAAATTGAGACCGATCCCAAGCGACTCAATTGAGCACGAACAAGAAGGGGCTACAAATGAACCATCGGATTGACGAGAGCATTGCGGCCCGCGCTTACGAGCTGTGGGAACAGGCGGGAAAGCCGGAAGGGCGAGACGAGGAGTTCTGGCGCTTGGCCGAACAGGAATTGATCAACCAGGATCAAAGCTCACCTCGACGAACACCGGATGCGCTTTAGGCGAGGAGCTACCCGTCGTACCCGCGCTTGCCGGCTATCATCTGCCCTGCGCAACGCTGAGGAAATTTAGCGGGCGGTCTTTAGAAGACACCATGGGAGAACCTGTCCAGTGCCGGCGACGTCTCGGCCCCGACTGTCCGCAGACGGATCATCTCCATTGAGAAGCCGAAGGGTTTGAAACGCTTCCTGTACAGATATTTTGATTTGGCGCGGACTTGGGGGGCTTATTCCGGATGGTTGCGGCACCCTGGTATTAGAGAAGGTCGAGTTGATGGCTTCTGTCAAAGCGGAATTGGATAAATACTTTGAATTGTTTCGGCGACGGGTGCCTACGAAGGTGTCGACCTTCATTCTGTGGCTACGAGAACCATCCTCGTTTTGGGTCCGTGTCGTTGTCGCCGGGTTGCTCGTCCTAGGAGGCGTCTTCAGCTTTCTGCCTATCTTCGGGCTCTGGATGCTGCCTCTGGGCCTTCTTCTTATCGCACAGGACATCCCTATTCTACAGAAGCCTCTTCTCATGGCTTTGAGGTGGATCGAGGCCAAGTGGGCGCAGCTGAGAGCGCTCTTTAAGAAACCATCACGCTGATGGACATGATCCGGCACGCTCACTCGATCCGGGGCGCCACCCGATATACGGGCGCCAAACAACTGCACGACCTGCGTATCGGTGCCGCACAAGTCACCTTGCCGCGCGGTGAAACACCGCGCGACGATGAGTAGCATTGCTTTTTTTATCGCCCAGTTCGTTCCTTGGAAAGCAGATCTTGTCGATCGTGGGTGCGCTCTCGCGAGAGGCCAGCACATGATTGAGCTTTGGAACAAGTGGTCCGGGACCTTGGCCTCTGTCGAGGCGCTGGCAGCCGTCGTCGTTATTGCCGTGGTGACCGCTGGCATTCTTACACTAATTGAGAGCCAGCGGCATAGGACAAAACATTGATGGGGAGGCGTCGGAAAACGGTCAGCTAGACCAGAATAGTTCGGCTGGCGAGTGGCGTTAGAAAAGCTCTTATGCAGGAGGATCAAATGATCCTTTCTCGCGCGAGTTGGACAAGCAGGAATGCTCCTTGGCGGGAAGCATTTTGCACATGCGCGGTGTTGAGCATACTGGTCGCAGCTCCTGCATTCTTGATGATACTCCTGCTGGATTCCCAGCTCGTCTTACCAGCGCTCAGTATTCTATTTTTCTCAGACGCGATGATCACTGCGCTCTTGGCTTGGGCAAAGTCGGGAAATGCGACATTAGAAACTGGAACGCTATGGGATGTTGCGGGGGCATTGACCATGTTGGGGTGTGCCGCAGCGATTCTTGGCGAACCAGATCAAGTGGCATTGCTTTTCGAGCAGCCCGTCGGACAACATTCGGACGCGGCTCCAGGCGATAGCGCAAGCCCCCGATCACCGGTGGCGTTAGGAGCCTATCGGTCAGCAGATTTTTAATCTGTTGGGTGCGGGTTCGAACTCGCGGGCGGCCTTTTGTTCTTTTTACTGTGCGATTTGGGGGCTGCCATGGACCGCAATCAATACCGCTGTACCGCGTGCGACAAGCCGCGAAAGTTCGTCAGTAGCGAGCCAGCCGCA
>NZ_LBJZ01000016.1:0-11426 GCF_028128935.1 Bradyrhizobium sp. CCBAU 11361 | reverse complement strand
CCAGTAGACCCGCGGAGCCCACCAGGGCCATTCAATGGTTAGAGCGTCCGCCTCTTAAGCGGAGGGTTCGCGGTTCGAGTCCGCGGTGGCCCACCAATCCGAAGGATTTCGACCTAAGGGCGCCTACTCATAAACCCGGCTCGGTGGGAGCTGCTTCGCCGAATGACGCTTCGATCCGACAGCGAGTGAATTGCCACGTCGCCGCGAAGTGATGCGATGGGCCAACAACCGACTACGCAGAAGGCGCGTCAAGGCCGTGCGGCAGTAAAACCTGTATAACATTTTGCCCTTCCGTTGGATGGCGCGAGATATGCCCTTTCCCCTGCGTATCCTCGACTAGAACCGCCTTTCCAGCGGAGACACGTCTCATCTCGCCGTCGCTCGTTTCAAACTCGACCTCGCCATCCAACCAAATGGCAAGGAGTCGACCCGGTGGGTTATGAAAGTCCGCTTCGCGCGCCCCTGCAGGGATATGAACAAAACGAACTCGCGAGGCTTCGTAGAAAGCGGAACGCGAGGATTCGTAGTTAGCGGCAGGCGCTCCATTCGGAAACGATCGCGTTACTGTCGTGGGGATATCAACTTCCCCAAAATGGGATTCGCCATCAGGCGTAGCGAAAATGTGCAGGCACTTCATCTTTTTACCTCCATTGTACTTTCGAGGTTATTATGAAGGAGCGAGCCGTGTCGGGAAGGGTCATTTTTGACCGATTTCGCGGAGATTCGTAGCCAGTAATGACGCCGCGTGATCGCCTGCTGGAGGCGGCCAAGGAGGAGATGGCCGCTTTCGAACGGGCGAGAGATTGAGTTTCGGAAGAAGGATCGAAAGGAGCGCGCTGCGGCGCTGAACCTCCCTTTGGATAAGATCAACGTCCACTGATCCGCGCCGACAATTTCACATACACTGTAGTGGCACGTTCCTAGCATTGTCATGCGACGGGGGTCCGGCGCGCAGCTCCCCGTCCGACTTCGGCCCAGACCACCAGACCGGGCGGGGAGCTTGCCAAGCCGCGGCAGCCTCTTTCACTTGACGGCGAACCGCATGTCGCTTTCTGGCCCGTTTGTGACATGCCGGGGCGGTCTGACGATGTCCGTTCACAGAGGTAGACCGGAAGCGAACGGCACGCGGCCAAAGTGGCGCGATTGACCCCGAACGGACATTGGGTCGCAGCGTCTCGAGTCGATTGGCTGCTTCGGCCCACCTAGGGGATAAGCGCCGCAGGCATTGGTCCCGTTGGCAGCAGCACAAACTGATGCTGCTGCCCCCGTACCATCGCCAAGAGCGCCAATATGATTGCAACGACCGCCAAGAATCTGACCATCAAATTCAGACCTGCTGGATTTGCGTTCGTACGGACGAGACCTGGACTTTGGACATGTTTGGAAAAGCAAACGTTCAACTCACGGTCAAAACATGCATGCTGAGGAAATCAGCACCGTGAACATGTCGACGTCAAACTCGCGCTCCAAGCTCATTCCGAACCGCCCAAGCCACTTGTCTTGAGCCAAATATGCCAACTTCTCTCGCGCCCTCGGGCATTCGAACGTGAGCTTGGCCAGGTTCTGGAGGTGATGGACCATTTCGTGGACCAGGATCGATTGGTCGGCTGGTGAAGTCCCAGTCCAGTCATCAGGGAGCAGGATCGCTTTTGACCTGTTGTTATAGAGGGCGACGACCTGACGCTGAGCCAGTTCATCGAATGCGTCGTTCTCCGTGAAACTCTCCGAAAGGGCACCATCTCCGAACCGCATCGTCGCGAGTTTCACCTTCGACGCAAATTCGATGGCTGGACGTTCCGTGATGGCCGGCAGATCGAAATTCGAAGCGAGCCAAGTCACAATTTCATCCAACAAGTCTTCCGCGGCTCGCGTTGCGTCGGCACGTGACGGAACCGAAGGCGATTCAGTGGGCACAGTGGGCTCCGACCCGTCACGACAATGGGCTTGAGACGAAGCCGCTAACGTTAGAGAGACCATGACCGCGAGCAGAAGAATTCGCTTGAACATGAAAACCTCCTCGGGAGGTCGTTCGAAACAGAAACCCTTTTGAAAAAAGTCAGCAATCGAACTTGCTGCAAGCATAGCATTCGCGTCACGACGCTGTTGTGAACCCGTTCACACTCGGAATCGTGGTGCGCCAGGCGCTTGGTAAATCAAGCTATCGGCAGAGGACGAGTATGACTTAATGGTGATCGCGGTGGCGGCAACAAGGAAGGCGACAGCCACAAATCGGTGATCGCGATGCTTCATGATGGGAAACCTCAGTCTCCGCAGCCCACAGAAGTGAGACCCGGAAATCCCGCAAAGGCTCAACCGGATGACCAACTCGATGAGAGTCAGCGTGGCTGCACTTCTGGCGCAAGGCTGGAGCATGGTCCGCAGTTGGCCCTTCGCGTCAGTTGGGCCGATGCGGCAGTGTGTCTTGGGTTTGGGGGCAAAGCCGGCCAGCCGGCAGAGCGACCGGACTTCTCAGTTTGACCATTCCAGACATCGACCATAGCTTAAGCGAAGAAGGGGTGAGGAGCGTCTCCTGTTCCTTTCGCCTTCATAATCCCGACGCACCGATCGACTTGTTCATCGGACAGATTTAGTCCGAATTCACCGCGCAGCACGTCTCTGAACTCGCTCTCGGTCGCGAGCCAGCGCTTCTCTGCATGCCCGTCTGCGTCCCGGACGGTGACACGCGCGTTGTACATGGTGATCCGGCTCCTGTTCGGCCCCGGTCTCGCCACGATGATATTCCCTTGGTAAGGGGTTTCTGGATGGGTCGCCGTGTACCAATTGGTAATCTCGTATTCGCCATCATAACGCGGGTAAGGAATGACCCGGTAAATGTGCTGCCAGCCATGCTTAAGCCGTGCCTGGAGCGTCAGCTCGCCGCCAACATCGATAAAGCGCATGACCTCGTGGGGTGTCTCTTGTTCGATTTGCGGCACGAGCCTGAGCGCGCAGGTCGGCGCAAGGTTGCCGAACCCGACATCCGCGAGATAAGTGCCGTCAGGCAAGTCCACTTTCAACAACATGTGGATGGCTGGGCGCGGTGCGTCGATCTCCAGCCCCCGCACGACACGCCCTTGTAAGCTTGTGATGCTGTAGCCGAGCAACCGAAGTCCGGCTCGGAAGAGCATGTTCTGTTCAAAGCAGTACCCGCCCCGTCTACTGGCGATCATCTTCTGCTGGAGCGTAGGCACGTCGAGCTTGGGCGGACGCCCGAGCATGATATCGAGCGTTTCATAGGGGATTGAGTGCGAGTGGGCGAAGATAAGTTGATTTAGAGTCTCAAGGGTTGGTGTGAGCGGCCCAGTATAGCCGATGCGCGCAAGCCAGGCCTTCCGATCGAGTTGTGCGTCGGACATCGCGCGTACTCCGGGGGTGTCTCGGACGCATATTGCCATTTTTTGGGCCCGGCGTCCCAGTCGTCTCCGTGCGCTGGCTCTAGGCCGGGGAATGGCAGCTTCTGGCCCGAAGCAGACGTCACTACTGGGCCGGAGAAGCGAGCGGCTTTCCCTTCTCGACAACATAAGTAGCAATTACTTTCGCGCCGTTCGGACCAGTTTTGGCGTCGTGAATAGCACCTGGCGGAATCTGATAGCTTTCACCTGACTTCAGGGTCTTGTCTGGTTGACCATCGACCATGAGCACCATCTCGCCATCAAGCATAAAGCCTGACTCAGGACCGGGATGCGTGTGGCGCCCGATATTCACGTTGGGCGCGATCTCAGCCATTCCAATTACCGTTTCGTAGTTTGTGCCGGGCACGTCAAACTTTTGTAGCGGCGTCCGCTTTATCGTCGCGGTTTGCTGGGTTACCGCGGGCAAATTCTGCTGGGCGGCGGCGATACCGGTCATCGATAACGTGACTACGGCTGTGCAAAGCAAGAACTTGGCAAGCATCGTTTCCTCCAAAATACACAACAGAATACGCGGAATATTATCAAATCCTCAGCTCTTTGCCATGTCTGAAACTGGCCCTTAGCCGAAGGTCGATTGAGCGCGTGTCATGTCGGCTGTCAGTGGCAAACCGGACGCCGATCCAACTTGGCGTCCACCGCTACTTTTGACCCAATGCAGACCATGTAGGGCCCGGTGGGACGTCTAACGTTCAGCTGCGAATATGCGCCACTCGCCGGGGATACCCTTGAGGGATCGGCTGCCGCGATCGTTGAAGCGCAAACCAGAACCGGCCACCAGATCTTTGACTGTGCTCGAAACCAGAACCTCGCTGCCACCGGCAAGCGCCGCGACCCGGGCGCCTATGTGAACAGCAATACCACCGACATCATCACCGATCATTTCGCACTCGCCTGTATGAAGCCCCGCACGGACCTCAATCCCAAGCGGTCTCATTTCCTCGACAATGGCCCAAGCACATCGAACACCGCGGGCTGGACCGTCAAAGGTGGCGAGAAAGCCGTCTCCAGTAGTTTTCACTTCATGGCCTCGAAAGCGCGCGAGATTGCGCCGGATCGTCGCATGATGACTGTCGAGAAGGTCGCGCCAGCGTTGATCGCCAAGTGCAGCGGCTTTCTCAGTTGAGCCCACGATATCGGTGAAGAGAACCGTGGCGAGGACGCGGTCAACTGAGACCGGGGACCTTGAACCTGTCAAAAATTGCTCGATCGCATCAGAAATTTCGTCTGCGTTTTCTCCCACGTAGAAAATGTGGTCGCTTCCCGGTAGCTCAAAAAGACGGGCGCCAGGAATGTGGGCCGCCACGTCGCGTCCACCCTCTACACTGACAGTTTTGTCCCCAGTCCGGTGAATCACGAGGGTTGGTACTCGAACCGCCGGAAGAATGCCGCTGATTTCGATTTGGCTGTTCATGCTCATGAGAGCCTTCACGGCGGCCGGGCTGGCACCAAGACGCTCGTTGCGACCCCACCAGCGTTGGAAAGCGGCGTCATTTGCGCGCGAAGGCGCGAATTTCTGCACGCTACCGCCCGTACCCCATGCCTGCTCAACGTAACCGAAGAACGCTTCCAGCGCTTCTTTGGTCGGGAACCAGTAGGAAAACCGTGAAAAGCTGCCGTAAAGTACCAGCGCGCGGCAACGGTCGGGATAGGTTGCGGCAAATAAGACGGACAGTGGAGCGCCTTCAGAAATCCCAAGGAGTGCCGCCTGTTCCATGCCGGCAGCATCCATGACTGCTCGGAGATCATCCATGCGTTGGTCGAGGCCGGGGAGCTCACCGCCGCGGTCCGACATGCCGGTCCCGCGCTTGTCGAAAGTTACCACTCGGGCGTAGCTACCCAAACGGTTCAAAAAGCGAGCGAGATCGGGCTCGTCCCAATAATTCTCTACGTTCGACACAAACCCCGGAACCATGATCAGATTGACCGGACCACTGCCAAACAACTGGTAAGCGATGTGAACATCACCGCTCTTGGCGTATTGCGTGGCCGGCTGCATGGGTGTCCTCACTGCTTCACCGGATTTTGCCCGGCCCAATTCTGAAGCCTGACCTGACGATAGAAAAACAGCAAGTCCCGTGACGTCGCCTGTTGGCCCTTCGCGGACCTGAACAGCGGGTCCGGTAATGTCCGCTCACAGTGGCAGAGCAGACCATCTATCTGGACCCGCCGACTTCCGAGTTTGACCCAACTCGGAGCGCTGCATCGTAGGCAAATCCTGTGAACCTCTGCGGCCACTCCTCAACCTAACCAGTGGGGGCTCAACGGAGGGATTAGGTCATGGCCATTGTACAATTTACACGCTTCAAGAGCGATAAACCTGAGGAAATGATCAAGACCGCCAAGCAGGCGAAGGCAATCTTCGAAAAGCATGGCGCAGAATTTCTTCGGCTTTCTCGGTTTCACACTGGTACGTGGGCCGGGGAGTTTCTTATCTCTACACGCTATTCCAGTTGGGAAGTGTACGGAAAGGTACAGGAGGCATTGGCAAAGGACGAGGCGTTCGCAAAGCTGTACGCGCACACAGCTACCTTTGCCGAATTGACGGGCCGTAACATCGTGGTCGGCATCGATCTCTGAGACTCCGCTGAGCGGCGCGTGTATGACGCGCAACGGCCCTGCCTCGCTGATCGCGCGGTAGGGCCGCTGCGCTTGCCTCTCCGGGCTGGGGCAGGAAGGGGCAAAACCGGCCCAGTTGGCCAGTTCAACGTATGCCGATGAAGTGGGAAAACATGACTGCCCAAAAGAGGCACTCCGTTGGAGCCCAGAGGGGCGGTTTTAGCGGACTGCGCAGCAGCGACGAAACGACAGAACGGGCCTCGTACAATGTCTGCTTGTGCGCCGTTGTTGGGGAGTAAACAGACGTCGCGGTCTTATGAGTACACGCGAAATCCGCGGGCTCGCGTTATTCGATGCGTGGGGGCAAAGCTTCACGCTCTGGGCTCCATGTCCTCAAAACTCTCGGTCCATTGCCGGGTGCGTCCGGTTCTTGACCTTGATCCAGTCCTTCGACCGGCCGCCGCTGTAGCGCCGGTCGCGCCGTTTCGAGACCAGGCCCTCGAGACCCAGGCGGCAGGCGGCGCCGAACAGCTCGATGCCGATCTCGCCCGGCTCGAAGGGCGCGACGAACATGCCATCCGGCCGACCGCGTAGCAGCCGCGCCAGGTTGGTCTTGCGCAAACTCAGAGGCAGCTGGCGCAGATCTTCGCCGCCGAGCGCGAGGACGTCGAATGCGTAGAGCTGCACCTCGTCGTCGTGCCGGCGCTAGTGCAGGGCGTCGAAGTCGGAGACGCCATCGACACCGAGCACAACGGCCTCGCCGTCGATGACGAATTGCTGCTCGCGGTTCTTCAGTGCGGCCTCGACGATCCAGGGAAATCGGTCGGTCGAGTCGTGACCGCTGCGGGTGAAGCCGAACGGTCTTGCCGTTGCGCTCGACGCGCAAGCGGTAGCCGTCATACTTGATTTCGTGAATCCAGTCGGGCCCGGAAGGCACAGCTTTGGCAGCAGTAGGCAGGCAGAACTCGAACGCGCGGTGCATGCGAACGAGATAATCACGCGCCTGCGAATATGCGAATCTCGCTCCCGTTTCAGCATCGGAATTCGGGTAGTGTCTCAGTTTGAAATGTTCTTGATGAACCCTATCGCCGTGTCGCGATGGTGGTCCTCATCGGCTGGACAGGCAAAGGTCGTCCTGCTGGTCCATCGTCCGCAACTGCCGCAGAACACGGTGCCGCAGTCATTGCATCTGAAGATTTTGAAGGAACCCTCAGGGATAATCTTGCTACAGGCAGGACAGCACTTCATTGCTCGCATTCAGGGCCTCATCCCTGGCGAATACAGTAGGTCTCAGTTTGAAATCTTCGGCTCACTGGGCAGAGCTACCAGAAGGCTTCTCGCCACGATCTTTCCGCAGTTGGGGCACTCAAAGCTGAACAGATCGCGGAGCGAACTTTCCATTTCAATCCCGAACAGGCGCATTTCCACCTTGCAGGTTGGACAGAGTATCAGCGGCTCAAATTCGATCAATTCAGTCATGGTCGCACTCCCTTGCGAAGCTTACCGCTACTGCGACATGAGTTTCTGGCATAAAAAATAATTGGTAGTGATTGCCGTACCTTGGAATTGCGCTCTGCTGCTCTCTCACGCTTTGGTTGGTGAGCCTGGTGCTGTAGGGCGTGTACCCGCTTGGAACAGTACCTACCCTTGGTAGTTCCAAATGGTGAAAGCATGTCAGGAGGCATGTCATGGCTGGGCGGCGATCGGGCGCGGCGTCCTCCTTCTTCGGCAAGTTCGGGCTGCAATGGCGAGCTCTGCCCGATCGTAGTCTGCCATTTCCTTGGCGAATGCTGTTGACCAGCTCTTGTTGACGGGCGACGCAAAGGCGAGGGCGGCCTGTACGCGGCGGGCAGCGTCGACGATCAGCGACTCCCCGATGCGCCGATTTGGCGGGGGCCTCAGTCGGCAGTGCAGGGGCCACAGCGAGCGTCAGCACAAGCTGGGCAAACTGTCCAATGCCGCTCAGCAAGCCCCAGCACCTCCGCTGGCGTCGCATGCTCGCAACCCCAAGCTGTAACGTCATAGCCACAGACCCAGTTTTTTTAGACGTCCCAGGTCCGGCTCAAAAAAGTGAACGACGATCACTCGGCTTGGCTTAGCTGGCGGTGGGTCACCGCGTTCACCTGCCAGGCAGGTCAGATGGCGTAGCCTAGCAAGCCCGCCGATTGTCGATCTTGACCCCGCAATGGGCGGCCCAAAAAGGTTCTTGGTTGGACGAGACTCGATGGAGCACGTTTATCTGACCGACGTCCTCACCAGGATCGTCAACGGTCACCCGAACAGCGACATCGATCCGTTGATGCCGTGGGCTTACCGAAAGCACGAACGCCAAGCCGTTGCCTGAGAACGACGCTTACGCAACACCTGCCGGGGCGGCTTCCAACCACCTACATGACAGCGGGAGGCAAGGCCCTCAAAGAGGCCTACCAATGGGAAGCTAGGGCGCAGTGGAAAGGGAAGCCACTCGAAGGCGACATTCAGGTGTCGATAACACTCTATTTTGGCACCCAGCGCCGTGCTGACCTGGATAACTTCAACAAGCCTAGACGCCCTCACCGGCATTGCGTGCCTGGATGATAGTCAGATAGCAAAGCCTTCAATCGAGCGCGCCTACGACAAAGCGCGCCCGAGAATTGAAATTACCGTCAACTAACGCTGGTGTCCCAGTGGAATGCCCAGCGATCCAGCCTTTTGACGCAATGACCCCACGGTCCGCTTGGTCATCTTGGCAATCTTCACCACGGGCGTCTTTGCTTTAGAATGCGCACGCAGCTCCTTCACGTCTTCTTTAGTGTATTCCCGGCGTACTCGCTTCTTCGCTGCTTTTTTAGCCACACGGTGCTCCTGTTTGTGAGCCGCCGTTTTAATAACCGCGCAAAACTTTGTCTATTGTCCAATTCAAAATGGCCACTTCCATAGGTAGCTTAGAAACTCTCCGAAATGCTTTTTAGCGAACTCTATCATCGCTCCTTTAGCTGCGGTGATAGCAACTTCCTTGATCGTTCCAGAAAATCGAAGACTCAACATCCGAAGCCGTTCGATGGCAATTCGCACATAGCCGGGACTGATTGAAGCCGCCTTGAACTTTTCGACCGTACCTTGAAGCCCTTCCAGGATGTGGTCACGCTCATGCGGATGCGTGGCACTATAGCCATTGTCGGACCGCACCTCCTCAATGATTTGCTCCAGTGATGAGATCGCCTTCTCTGTTGCGGGATCATCGAGGTCAATTTTGATCGGCGTCCATTCGGCGTCCGGATTGTCAAAATCCTCAGTCGTCACGCCCATATTTACGAAATGATTCTCGACTGAGTGAAGGGCGGGCACGAGCCAATCGTCGCTCATGTCAGCGGCAGCGAAAGTCGAAAACGGCGTCTCTTCATCTTGGCATAGTTCATTCCATTGCGTTTCAAACTCTGGCCCCTGAGAGAGCATCGGCGGTCCGAAAGGATCCTTTTTAACCCTGACCATATCGCGAGCCATCAGCCAAGCCATTGCTCGATCCCAAATCACCCACCGATCTAACAGAGTACCGTCCTCTTCCGGACTCGATACATCTACGTGCGAAAATCTGCTCCGTATCTTAAACTCAGGCACAGGAGCTCTCGTTCTCAACAACGCAACAGAGATGGCTAGCGCGTAGTAGATCGGCGCGCCCGCTGAACAAATTCAGCCTTATCCATTTTCCCCCACAAGCCTGATGGCCGTAAGCCCTGAAATTTAAGAACCCGTGCCTAGTTGACGTCCCACTTCAACTGTTCTGGTCGGTAACAGCCGGATGGAAGAGCCGTACGGGTTGGCGCTTCCAGCGTCAGCACAAAGGAGCCAAGTGGCTTCACAGGATTTCCCCAAGACTCCTCCATCGAATACCGAAGCTCATCAGCCAGACACTCCACACTGTTTCGCAGGCTCTCATGCGGCGCATCTCCCTTCTCGACCGCAATCATCTGCTTGATCACGTCCCGCATCGCTAGCCGAACGACCGGATTCCCCGCCAACTCAAGCGGTCCCCATCGCAATTCGAATATCTTTCGCTTCGCCTTATTCCATTCGTCTGACTTGACTTCAACAGCGACCAAATTACCTGCCGTCTGCGCCGCCTCGAAGAATAAGTCCATCTTCTTTGTTAGAAACGGCTTCTGCGCCTCTATCAGCTGCGCCTTATCAAATTCCTGTGCCTTATTGTGCTTTTCATCGAAATACTTCCAAGCGCCGTAAATGCCGGCAACGGCTACGCTGAGAATGGGCAGCCAGGCCTGAATAAAAATAAGTAGCGGCGACTTATCATCACTCGTTGGTGGGCGCCTGCGCGCAAACCTGATGGATTTCATTGGTACCCCCTGCAATCATCGCGAGCATAGTTGCCTGCAATATCATTTGGCAATGAATGCCGAAACCGTTGTAGGCATTAGTTTCACCGTCGGGGCGCTCTTAGGCACTGTACTCACAGCGTGGATCAAGGTTCGTGAAACGTCAGATTGGAATGCGCATGCGGCAAATCTAGAAACCGAAATGCTGCGGCGAGGTATGTTCTTCGAGATTATTGATTGGTCCCGAAGATCAGGGGCGCTTGCCCCTCTAGTTCTGCCCATCCCCTGATAGCAGACATTCTCAGGCGGCGCTCGGCAGGTCTCAAAGGGGCCAGCAGCCGACGTCATTCAATCAGTTCAGTTGCCTGTATGAGGAGTGCGTTTGGCACCGTAATGCCAAGAGCTTTTGCGGTCTTAAGATTGATGACCAAATCGAACTTGGTCGGCTGCAAGACCGGCAGGTCGGCAGGTTTTTCGCCCTTGAGAACGCGGCCAACGTAAATGCCTAGCTTATGTTTCGCATCCGCGAAACTACCTCCATAACTTAATAAGCCCCCGGCAACGGCGTTCTGTTTGGCGGTGAACATCGCGGGCATCGCATGGCGAGCCAGCGCGACGCTGAGACTGTCGCTATTACTTCCGAACAGGGTGTCCGCAACGACGAGCAGTGCGTCGACCTGTTTTTCCGCAAGACTGCCGATGGTTGGCTCGAACTCGCCTTCGGTGCTTGCAGTGACAATTTCGATCGGCACGCCGACGGCATTTGCGAATGGTTGCCAGAAGCTTTTATCGACCGGGTGGCTTGGATTTTGTGGATTGACCAGCACGCCGAAGGTTCTTGCCTTCGGCACCAACTCGCGGAGCATTTCTAATTGCTTCGCGAACAGATGGCTACCGAATATCGTCACGCCGGTCATATTGCCGCCTGGCCGGTTGAGGCTCGCAACCAGACCGGTCTGAACCGGATCGGCCCCGATCAGAAACGCGATCGGAATCGTCATGGTGGCCGCTTTTGCCGTAAGCGGTGAGGTGAAATTGCCGCTCGCGACGATGAGGGCCACTTTCCGTTGAACTAGTCATCTGGAACGCAAGTTCGTCACATTAGTTGATAGCTCGAATCTCTACACAGGAGAGAGCTCGTGGCGAA
>NZ_LBJZ01000015.1:0-9693 GCF_028128935.1 Bradyrhizobium sp. CCBAU 11361 | reverse complement strand
TCGCCGCGACACTGACTCGCCATCCTGATCGCCGCGCTCTTCCCACCCAGATCGTCGCGCTATACTACGCCAGCGAGGGACGTCCTTCGATCCCTCCGGAGCAATTGCTGAGCGCCTTGCTGTTGCAGGTGTTCTACGGCATCCGTTCGGAGCGCCAGTTGATGGAGCAACTGGATTACAATCTTTTGTACCGCTGGTTCGTGGGGCTGTCGCCGAGCCGGTCTGGGACCCGACCACCTACACCAAGAACCGGGAACGGCTGCAAAGCGGCGATGTGTTCACGAAGTTCATGACCCGGCTTCTGAACCATCCGCAGGTCAAGCCGCTGTTGTCGGATGAGCACTTCTCGGTGGATGGAACGCTGATCGAAGTCTGGGCCTCACAGAAGAGCTTTCGTCCCAAGGAGGGCAGCGGCGACGATCATGATGGCGCCAACTTCCATGACCAGAAGCGCAAGAACGACACCCATGCCAGTACCAGCGACCCTGACAGCCGGCTCTATCGCAAGGCGGCCGGACGGGAGGCCAAGCTTTGCTATATGGGCCACGCCGCCATGGAGAACCGGCACGGGCTGGCGGTAGCCGGCAAGTCGCGCATGCCAATGGTACCGCCGAACGCCGGGCTTCGGAGGCGATGCTGAAGGCGAGACGCAAAGCCGCAGGCCGCCGCATCACCGCCGGTGAGGACAAGGCGTACGATACGGCCGAGCATGTCGCCAATCTTCGCGCCATCGGCGTAACGCCGCATGTGACACAGAAACAAGCCGTCACCAAAACCGGCAAGACCCGCAACAGCGCCATCGATGAACGAACCACACGGCACCCGGGGTATGGCATGTCGCAGTCACGGCGAGCGATGGTCGAGTGCATCTTCGGGTGGGGCAAGCAGCACGGCACCATGCGCAAGACCAAACATCGGGGTATCGCCCGCGTCGCCGCCGACTTCCTGCTCAATCTGATCGCCTACAATCTGATCCGCATTCCCAAACTGCTGGCCCCTTAGCCGACCCGCGTCAGCGCACATCAACACCACCAACCTGGAAAATTACGGCCACCCCCGCCGCATCGCCTCAACAACGACCGACGAGAGCGCGAAAACCTGCCAGTTCAAGCTTTTTCAGCAGACTGCTAGTGGCTCTGCACAGTGATTTTGACAGGTTGGGTCCGGCGGTCAGATTAGCTCCGGCAGGAGTTTCGGATCAACGAGGACCTCGATGCTGCGGGGCGTCCTTGGCTGCCGTCTGATGAGGCCGGCGCGTTCTAGTGTCAGCACCATCTGGTGAACCGTAGGCGGGCTGACGCGGAAATATTCCTGGATGTCGGTTTCGGCCGGGGGCCTGCGATGCAGCCGGGTATAGAGGTGGATAAAAGCCAGATACTGCCCCTGCGTGGGCGTGAAGGGTTTTGTCGAAAGACTCACGCCGGCCATCCGATTCAGTTGTTCGTGCGTGCCTCGAACGAGGAGGCACGCCATGAATGTACGCTATCGGGTCGAACTCAGCCAAATTGAGCGCACCGATCTGAGGGCGCTGCTCAGCGGCGGCAAGCATGCGTCCCGCAAGCTCAAGCGAGCGCAGATTTTGCTAGCCGCCGATGCCGAAACCAGCGACGAGGAGATCGCAAGGAGCGTCGGCGTGAGCGGCTCGACCGTGTACCGGACCAAGCGACGCTTCGTGGAAGGCAATCTGGAGCGGGCGCTGAGCGAAGAGCCGCGTCCCGGGGCGGAGCGCAAACTCACGGGCAAGGAGGAAGCCTTGCTGGTGGCGACAGCCTGCGCCAGTCCGCCAAAGGGCCGTGCCCGCTGGACGCTAAAGCTGCTGGCGGGTGCGATGGTCAAGCTCACCGAACACAAGAGCCTGTCGCACGAGACGGTTCGGCGGCGCCTGGCCGAGAATGCCCTCAAGCCCTGGCGCAAAGACATGTGGTGCATTCCGCAGGTCGACGGCGAATACGTCGCCCGCATGGAGGATGTGCTCGACCTCTATGCCGAGGCGCCCGACTCCAGGCGGCCAGTGGTCTGCTTCGACGAAAGCCCGGTGCAACTCATCGGCGAAACGCGTCAGCCCATCCCGGCCAAGCCCGGCAGGCTCGAACGTTACGATTATGAGTATCGTCGCAATGGCACGCTCAATCTCTTCGTTCTCCTCGACGTGCATCGTCCCTGGCGCAAGGTCAAGGTCACCGAGCGGCGGGCGGCAAGGGATTACGCCCAATGCATGCGTGATCTCGTCGACATCCATTATCCCGACGCCGAGATCATCCGGGTAGTCCAGGACAATTTATCGACCCACTCCGCCGGCGCCCTCTATCAGGCGTTCCCGCCCGCCGAAGCCAGGCGGATTTTGCGACGGCTCGAGTTCCACTACACCCCAAAACACGCAAGCTGGCTCAACATGGTCGAGATCGAAATCGGCGTCCTGCGGGGCCAGTGCCTGGATCGCAGGATTGACGACCCCAAGCGACTGCGCCGCGAAATCACCGCCTGGGAGCGACAACGAAATGCCGCCCGCTCCCGCATCAAATGGATGTTCACAACAGACAAGGCTCGCGCCAAAATGGCTGGCGCCTATCCCGCCACTTCCAAAGAGTAATAATCACTGTGACGAGGTACTAGGCGTTTGCAAGCGATCCGCGTCGTGTGGTGGCAAGTGATTGTGGGTAGATAGCCAGGTGTCGGATCACAATGCACGTGTCCGGCAAGTGAAAGGTAAGCGTGCCAACCACCACGGAAAGGCTCGCGGGTAACAGCCGGTCCCCGCAACTCGCGCCGAACCGTCGGCCTATCCACAGCAGCCGGCTGCCAACCAGCCAACCGTTTCGGTTGGCCGCGTGCTCGCTCTCGCGGAGTCGTACACTTGGAGGACGTACCTGGCTGTGACCTGCCACTGCGCATTTCCTCCAGAAGGAGTTAGAGTCCGACCCGAAGAAGGACGGACAGTTGAAGCGAGCAAGGTTCACGGAAGAGCAGACTATCGCGGTATTAAAGGAGCATGAGGCTAGGGCGAAGACAGCCGACCTGGCTCGCAAGCACGGTCTTTCCGAGGCGACGATCTACAATTGGAAGGCCAAATTTTCTGGCATGGACGTTTCCGAGGCGAATCGGCTGAGGGCCTTGGAAGAGGAGAACGCCAAGCTGAAGAAGTTTCTAGCCGAGCAGATGCTCGACGCGGCCGCCCTTCGCGAGCTGCTTTAAAAAAAAGGTAGGGCCCGCCGCGAAGCGCGCTGCGGTCGCGCATCTGCAGGCCGTCATGAGCCTGTCGGAACGGCGGACCTTCGATCATCAGGGGCCGATCGGAAGATGATCCGCTATCGCTCCAGCCGTCCGCCGGACGCAGTTCTGCGTGGCCGATTGTGCGATCTCGCCAACGAGCGGCGGCGCCGTTTGTTCGTCCTACTGCGGCGGGAGGGCGAGCCAACGGCATGCGCGATGAACTGCTCAACGACCCCTGCCGCTGTATGAAAATGCAGTGGCAGGTCAACTCATCCGACCAAGATTTCGTAGACTTCCGGTCGAAACGCCTGGCGTGGCAATCTCGCGACCAGGTTCCCCTCAATAGATTGCGTCATATGTGGGCGTTAAAGAATGGTAAGGATGGTCGTTCGGCCTATGACCGGAACGACAGTTTGCCCGCGCGTCGACCTTACTACTTATAGGAGGAGCGAAATCACGCAGATTTACGGACTACCCGTCGGGGGTGGTCGCGATCGTCCTAGCGCGTAGTGTCTATCGCGCCCAGCATGTCTTTATGGCTGTCGAGAAACCTCGCGAACACATCAACGATGAACTCAGCATCGGTGTGACTCATCGCCGTAGAAATCGAAGCGGCAGAACCATGGGGCAGGATAATACCGTTGTCGCCAAAGAACCTCGATAGCTCCTTCATCACAATTGCTCCCGCGCTCCTTGGGTAAGCGTCGCGAAAGTTGTTCGGCACTTGTGCCATGGGGTGAATCCGGAACAGCGAAGCTGCTCCGGTCACGCATAGGGAGACGCCTCGGTTCAAGATCGCGCGACTTATCCCGTTGCGGACCAAGTTTCCAAGTTCCTCCAGATATACAAAAGCCGCATGATCCAAGTGCCGCATTGCGGCAACCCCCGCCGTCATGGACAGAGGATTAGCAGAGAATGTGCCGCCCTGCGGAAGTGATGGCAGGCCTGCCGAGGCATCGAAGACCTTCATCACGTCCTTGCGCCCGCCGATCGCTCCGATTGGCAAGCCACCCCCGATGATCTTGCCCATCGTAACGAGGTCCGGTACGAGGCCATATCGGTGAGAAGCTCCCCGGAAGCTCTGCCTGAGATTCAGAACTTCGTCCGCAATCACCAGAATACCGTACTTTCGAGCGGTGTCTTGGACCGCAGCAATGAACTCTGGTTTCGGCGTGATAAGACCACCGCGACTCGGCATCGGATCTAAGACGACGGCTGCAAGCTGCTGCGCATGCAATGACAATAACCGTCGCACACATTCAACTTCGTTGAAGGGCAGCACAATGACTTCATCGAGCACACTCGCCGGCATGCCGCGATACAAGGCCGTAGATGTAGGTGCCGCGGCATCGCCCCAATTTTCCGGTCTCGCCGCCAGACTCACCTCTGCCCAGTCGTAAGCTCCGTGATATGCACCCTCAAGCTTGGCAATTTTCGAACGCCCGGTGAACGCTCGCGCAGCCTTAATTGCAAAGAGCATGGCCTCAGTCCCCGTATTCACGAAGCGAACTCGATCAACGTGCGGTATTCGCTCGCAAAGGAGTTCGGCCAATTCGATCTCGCTCTCAGTCGGATTTGCGAAGCAGCTGCCACGCTGGAGCTGACGTGTTAAGGCCTCCACGACCGGGGCGAAGCCATGACCATGAATTAATGTCGTGAAGTTGCCATTTAGGTCGAGAAATCTGCGGCCATCGACATCGAACACATAACTTCCCACTCCGCGCTCAATATAGAGGGGGACTGAATCCCTCTCGACGGTAACTCGGGAGGTGCCGTCAGGAAATACCAACTTCGCGCGTCTAAACCTGCTTTTTGAGCCGAGCCCAACCCGAGCAGCCCCGGCCGTATCCAAGTCCGAAAATTCCTCGCGGCCTATCTTCATCGATCAACTTACCTTTTCTGCACTGGGCCGAGCGCCACCTGCCGTATGGCGGTCTGTTAGCGAGGCAGCCTTTCGAACATTAACCTACGACGCGTCCACCCTTCTCTGGAGTGACGACGGCCGATATCGCGAAGCTAAAACAGCGAAAGTCAAGGTAAATGACATCGCATGTCTCTTCTTCCGAACCGTTGAACGACAAACACTGCCAACTCGACACTCCAGCATCTCACCGCGATCCTAGCGATACCGCCAAAAACTGTTCAATACTTCGCCATTCTTTCGATATTTTACCTGCCGCTGCTTGCAGAGCGGGCCCGAGCGCCCGAGTCGCACCACGCTCGCCGGTTATCGCGTGGTCATCCTGGAGAACACCGGACTAAAGCAGCTCGCGTCCGTCCGAATGATCAACAAGGTTCCTTAACTCGTCGCCCGTTAGCCAAACAAGCAAATCGTTGTCCGCAATATCATATTCTACAAGCCGTAAGGTTGCCCCACCAGGCTCGTGATGCGTGTTCCCGTATTGCGCAAGAACTCCCTTGTCCAAGGTCCAGCCCCCGGCAAGCCCGCATACGAAGTCCGGATTCCACATCGCAAGCGATATGCCGCGCAATACGGCGGCCATGATCTTGGCCAGCCCCTGCCCTCTAAAGTCTTTACGTAGCCAGAAATCGCCGTGGTACGCTACTTTTCCCGTGATCTCCCGCGCGCTCGGCGCTGTGCAAATACATTGGTCCTGAGGATGCGCATGTATTTTCGGATCAGCATAAAATGCTCTTAAGGATTCAAGATGCGCTGCGAAGTTGCTGTGCGAAAGATCAAATAATCGAGCTGCTTCTACAAGCACCACTTCGCAGTTCTTGTCGGTACCTATCATCCAATATCCCTTGCCGGACTCAATTGGCGAGCGATTTGGCAGAAAACTAGGATATGTCGGCTTCTTCGTTGGAAGAGCTCGTGTGATCGAGAGATACTCATCAAAATCGAATCCGAGCGAGAGTTTGACGTTCTTCTCAGCCGCTGCGTCGTCGTATATTCGAAGGAAGCGCGATACTTGCAAAGGATTAACTACGCTCTTCATTGCTGAACCTCAGTCTTCTCGCGGATGCGGTGCGCGTGCAAGCCAGTGTTAAATCATTAGCAATGTCGCTTAAACACTACCAAGTCTGGTGAGGATGCTTGAGCAGAAGTGCTGAGCACCCGCTTGACGTGGACCAGAATTCAGCGGCGTTTTGGGCAACGGCCTTATTGACCATACCGGGGCTTGCATCGTGGTGCACGGGATGCATTGATTCGATCTCGCTTGGTGGGTCGTTCAACTGCAATCAGATGGAATATCCACTGACGCTCACGAGAACTTGTGAAGGTGCTCCGCCAGGACGAGAAAGGATAAGGAAACGCTGAACTTGTAACCGCCGGGCAAGATCAAGGTGAGCCTCAAAGGAGAAGGTCCAAAAAAGATTCATCGAGCCGCTTTCGTTCGGAAACCCTGCCTGCCGACACCGACAAACAAGCGCACCCAGCCAATGAGATCTGTCGGTGCGACGTTGTCGCTTCGTCGAACGCGCCTGCGAGACTACGATTGGTCCAGGGCCGACTGCATATTGACACCAGGGGTTCGATGCAGAGAGCCGCGAGTGCATCTATTCATAGTCGCGCTCCGCCCACCATGGAAAATAGTCCGGCATGTCGGCCAACACCGTATCCTTGAATACTGCGGGTCGCTTTTCCAAGAAGGCCAACACACCTTCCTTAGCATCCGCGGACCGCCCCCGCGCATAAAGGCCGCGGCTGTCGATCTTGTGAGCCTCCATGGGATCATCTGCGCCCAGCATGCGCCACATCATCTGCCGGATCAGGGCGATCGATACGGGTGCGGCTTTCTCGATGATCTCCCCAGCGAGCGCACGAGCCGCATGGAGCAACTGGTCAGCAGGCACCACTCTACTGACCAGCCGCCCCGCAAGTGCCTCCTGCGCTCCGAATACTCGTCCGCTGTAGCACCACTCCAGCGCCTGGCCGATACCGACGATGCGTGGCAGGAACCAACTCGAGGCGGCATCTGGCACGATACCACGCTGGGAGAACACAAAGCCGAAGCGCGCGGCCTCGCTCGCAAGTCGAATATCCATTGGAAGTTGCATAGTAACACCAATGCCAACGGCTGGCCCGTTCACCGCCGCGATCACAGGTTTCAAGCTTCTGAATATTCTCAACGTGAGCTGGCCGCCGCTGTCGCGCACTTTCGGGTCACTGTAATCGACCGCCCCATCGGGAAATCGTTTCGCCGACCCGAACCTTACGTCGGTGTCAAATGTATCGGCTCCGGGCGAAAGATCGGCGCCTGCACAGAAGGCGCGGCCTTCGCCTGTAACGATGATGGCGCGGATCTCGTCATCGTTGTCGGCGCAGTCGAAGGCATCAATCAATTCGCGTTCCATCGTGCCGGTACATGCGTTGAGCTGTTCCGGCCTGTTCAAGGTCACCGTGAGAATTTGCTCGACAACCTCGTATCTGATGGTTTCGTAGGACACGATCCCTCGCTCGCCGTTGTCTAGATCGACCGCGGAAGTCAGTTCCTACGGTTTCACTGTTTTAAGGTTTCAGCCAGCGCTTCCTGAAAGTCTGAAGCCCTCGATCCAGTACGTCGCGATCGACCGTGAGAGCAGGCAGGAACTCTACAACCTGACCACTTTGGTCCGCATCGTCGACTTATCAATCCCTTGGCAAAGGCCTGCCGAGCCGGCGATTCGGCGACCCCGGTGATTTGGCAATCTCAATCCCATGCCGCGTCCTTAAATAGAGAAGCCGTTTCCATACTGAGTTACGATTGTCGCTCGGTTCCGCATAAGCTCACCAATACGCCGAACCTCCTCTGGAAAGGTCCGGTCACGCCAATAGATATTTTCGGCTCACAATTATTTCCCCGCATCGTTGAGCTCCCCATAAGCGGGCGACTTGGTAAACGAGCACGCCTCTTTCGGTTCTTTACTATACCATCGGGGTTGGCGAACCTACTAGCCTTGATAGCATTCTGCGAGGAACGAGCGTTCTTCTTGAGAGATGAAGCCGGCTTCGCATATTGTAGACTGGCTTTGAATGACGGGAATTGAGGGTAGTTCCTGGTGCGCGTTCATATTTTCGATTTACGAGACTTCATAACAAGGAACAGGAGCATTCAATGTTTTACGCTCTAGCTGGGGACCCTCAACGACGGATGCGTGACGAGTTGCTCAATGAGATCCTGTTCTTCGAACTCGACGCCCACGCCAAATCGCCAACTCGGTCGCCGACTACAATCTCCAGCGTCCCCACTCGTCGCTGAAAATACCTGACCCCGCGGCCGCGTCGCCCACCTCACCGCACCGGACGATCGGCTGCGCAACCGAGACCAGCTCCGCCGATCGTCCGTTGCTCCACCCGCGCCACTTGACGCACAAACTCCGAGACTCTAACTCGCTGGATGAAAATTCAGTGGCAGCTCACAATCTCGGCAGTCCAGCGGCTCTCCCCTTTGAGGTGCCGTAAAATCAGGCATGGGCCCATTCGCGCAGACTCGCCCGGATGAAGCCCTTCTGCATTGCTGGTGGTCTAGACTTCGGGCTTGGTGCGGATGCGTTTGAGGCTGAGGCGCTTGCAGCTTTGCGAAAGGCAAGACGGCCGCCAAGTGGTCAAACGTTTCCAGGCCCTTCACTGCGGCCCGCAGGTGCCTTGATGTGTTTAAGAGGAGCAGCGTGTTGTTGCTCGGCCGACGGATGATGGTGATGCAAGTGCCGTCGAACAGTCGACGAAACAGGGAAGGATGCACGTCTCGGTCAACGATTTAGCGAGCTTTTGAAGCAAATTGGTGACGGGCATAGGCGTGGAGCATACGGTTCGGGTGCCATGATTGGGCGAACACGAAGGGGGCCTACCGCTTCTTGGAACGAGCGCGTGGAGGAGGCCAATTATCCTCCGCGGTCACTTCGCCGCCAAGCGCGCGTTACGATGATTATAGAGGCCCCACCCTCCTTATTCAGGACACGACGGAATTCTCCTACCAGCGCGCGATCGCGAGTGCTATTGGCGTGACCAAGAGCGTCAATAGCGGCCGGGACAAGGATGGCCGTTGGCGCCATCACACGGTCTGCGGAATGCCGATGCATTCCAGTCTCGCCGTGACTGTCGGGGGCCTGCCGCTGGGATTGGTGGCGGTGAAGTTCTGGACACGAAAAAGTTCAAAGGCGCGGCTCGGCTCAAGAAGAAGATTAACCCGACCGCAGTCCGATTGAGAAGGAGGAAAGCATTCGCTGGCTCGCCAATCTCAGGCAATCGATCGAGCGGCTCGGACAAGCCGGAGCGTTGCATTCATATTGGTTGACCGCGAAAACGACACCCACCAGTTGTATTTCCTGACACAGGAGCTTGGCGCTCACTTCCTTGCCCGCGCCTGCGTCGATCGGCTGGCCGACGATGGCGGTCATACGATTGCAACCGAGATGGAAGGCCCCGTGTCAAGCCTTGCATTACATCGACGTGCGCTAAGGACGTAAGCGGTGTGTCTCCCGCACCTTGTTCGGCGTGAGCTGATCGGCAACATGCGAGCCGTCATATACAGTAAGGTT
>NZ_LBJZ01000014.1:0-2153 GCF_028128935.1 Bradyrhizobium sp. CCBAU 11361 | reverse complement strand
TCGAGGCGTGCTCAGGCTTCACTCACGTTACGGCCCGCTGGATTGCTCGGCCGCCTAAAGCGACCTTTGTCACGAGGCTTCGATCCGTCCGACAAGACACCCAAGATCAAAGCGTGGCTCGCTCGCCGGCCGCACTAATGTCCACTTCACGCCGACTTCCGCGTCATGGATCAATCAGATCGCCGGATCGGGGTCGACTTCACACGCGAAATGGAAAAGCTTTGGTTACATCCCAGCCGTTGTGTCGGGATTCCCACCCCGTTCGTCGTCGACCGTGACGGCCGCATCGCCTTTGTCGGTTTGACGATGCAACTCGATGACGTTCTACCCAAAGTTCTGACCGGCAGCTGGCGCACCAGCGATGAAGCTAAAGCCGCCGAGACAGAGCGGATCGCCCGAGACAAGCGCATAAGGGGCGAAACGGCGCGCAAGAGCTGATACCACGCATCGTGATCCCGGTTTGGATCCGCCACTGGTCCGTCCGCGCCACGTTTGTGCTCAACAGGTTTTATCGGGCCAACGGCGGCCGAGCCGTCCCTACCCGCAGCCTTACCGCCAAGTACGGCGGCTTGCGCGACGAGAACGGCTCGGTAACCATGGCTTGATCGACCAGGCGGGCAAGGTCGCAATTGCGTCGCGCCTCACATCCGATCCTTCACGGCCTCGCTCCTGCATTCGCCAGGAGCACTCTTCTCTGAAGAGATTCGAGCTATCAATAATGTGACGAACTTGCGTTCCAGATGACTAGCTAGCACTACTTTGGGTGCGCCGGGAGACCGGCAAGGAATAGATGGTGGAAGTCCATTGCGATGAAGGTGTAGCGAACCACATCGGCCCCGAGCCGTGCGCAGGCGTCCGCGAGGGTGTCGGCGAAGCGTCGGTAGGGGAGCATGCAGGCCAGCCATTGAGCCGCGAAACAGTGTTATCTCGGGAGCCGACGCTGTCCAAAGAGCGGAAGGCAATATGGGCGAGTGCGCAAACGCGAACACCCGTCCAACCCGGCGTGGTCGTAGACCCTGGCATGTATGGAAGCTCCTTGTACGGGAACCGGGATATCTCCGGGTCGGCCATCTTCCTTCTCGGAGGAGATGGTCCGCAGCGGGAAGGCGAGGAGCTGTAGCCGCTGATGCACGACACGGAGAAGTCTGACTCTGGCATAGTAGCTGAGAAGCCAACGAACAAAGCCGGATTTCTGGCGGCGGAGTGGGCGGAGCCAAGGCCGGGGACCAAGGGAAACGCGGAACAGCAGCGCATGCACCGGACACAGGGCCGGGCTCGCATGACCCAGTCGCTGGACCGCGTACGGACAGCCGCAAGGCTGAGGAAGAAGGACCGGTTCACCGCGCTCTTTCACCACATCAATGTCGATACACTGCGGGCGGCGTTCTTTGCGCTCAGGCGTAAGGCTGCTCCCGGAGTGGATGGCATGACGTGGGAGGACTACGAGAAAGATCTCGAGCCCCGGCTCGCCGATCTGCACAAACGGGTCCAACGAGGAGCGTATCGCCCGCAACCGTCTCGCCGGACGTACATACCAAAGGCAGACGGCAAGCAGCGCCCGTTAGCGATCGCGGCTCTCGAAGACAAAATCGTCCAGGGCGCCACCGTCATCGTGCTCAACGCCATCTACGAAGGAGACTTCTGTGGCTTTTCCTACGGGTTTCGGCCCGGCAGAGGACCACATGATGCGTTGGACGCGCTCTGCACAGCGATCGAGACGCGGCACGTGAACTGGATCATTGACGCCGACATCCAAAACTTCTTTGGCGCAGTCAGTCAACCTTGGCTGGTTCGCTTCTTGGAACATAGGATCGGCGACAAGCGCATCATCCGCCTCATTCAGAAATGGCTGAAGGCGGGTGTTCTCGAAGACGGCGTCGTAGCCGCTGATGATAGGGGAACGGGTCAAGGTTCGGTGATTTCACCGCTTCTCGGCAACATCTACCTGCACTACGCTCTCGACCTGTGGGTCAAACGCTGGCGACAGCGCGAGGTCTCCGGCGGCATGATCATCGTGCGTTACGCGGACGATGTAGTAGTCGGCTTTGAGCGCGAGGATGACGCGCGTCGTTTCCTTGACGCGATGCGCGCGAGACTGGAGGAGTTCGAGCTGACGCTCCACCCGGCCAAGACCCGCCTGATTGAGTTTGGTC
>NZ_LBJZ01000013.1:83990-96908 GCF_028128935.1 Bradyrhizobium sp. CCBAU 11361 | reverse complement strand
GTCTCGATCGGACTATTGCCATACAAGGACCCACCGCCGAACAGCTTGATCATAATTCGCTGCTCCCTGCGCGTTAATCTATTCCAGAGCGTCAGATCGCATGTGGCTGAGGAATTCGCCGATCGCTCAAGAGGCGAATTCGTGGCAGCGGTGGGTTCCGTGCCCAAGAGCGAGGTCCGCTTTGCTCTCGAAAGCGAGCATCGCAGCGGCAGAATGAGCATTTTCCGGTTCGGCCCAGGCGGCGGGCCCAAAGCGGCGACATCAGCCTTCGAAAATTCGGTCAAAACACTTTGGCACCGCGTTTGATCCATCGTACGATAACCCAGGGGTTGGATTGCATGCATGGTGCAAGAACGACCAGTCAGGGTTGAGCGCAGGTTGGCGGCGATATTGGCGGCCGATGTGGTCGGCTATTCGCGTCTGATGCACCATGACGAAGAAGCTACGCATGCGAGGCTGACAGAACTTCTCTCGGACATCGTTAACCCCGCGATCGTCGAACACGGTGGCCGCATCGTGAAGAACACGGGGGACGGGCTCTTAGCGGAGTTTCCGAGCGCCGTCCAAGCGGTTCGAGCTGCTGTGCAGTTCCAGACCCGCATTAGAGAGCGTTCAGTCGGAGAGAAAGACGCCCGCATAGCTTTCCGCGTGGGCATCAATATCGGCGATGTAATCGTCGAGCCCCATGACATCTTTGGCGACGGCGTTAACATTGCGGCTCGGCTTGAGAGCATCGCAGAGCCCGGCGGCATCTGCCTCGCCTCCTCTGCTTACGATCAAGTCCGAGGCAAAGTCGGAGTTGAGTTCGTCGATATGGGCGAACAGACGCTCAAGAACATCTCCCGCCTGGTCCGGGCCTACGCCATGGTTGGGGACCCCGGCGCAACTATACTCGCGGATCGCGAATGGTCGAGTGCGCCTGCAGCGCCTCGTCTCTCAATCGTCGTGCTGCCTTTTGCGAACCTCAGCGCAGATCCAGAGCAAGACTACTTTGTTGACGGCGTGACCGAAAGTCTAACCACGGATTTGTCGCGAATCCGTGGATCGTTCGTTATCGGTCGACACACCGCTTTCACATACAAAGGCAGGGCGGTCAATCTGAAGGAGGTGGGTCGCGAGTTAAACGTTCGCTACGTGCTTGAAGGGTCGGTACAGCGGCGGGGCAACAGACTCCGGGTAAATGTGCAATTGAACGACGCCGGAACTGGTAATCATCTATGGGCCGAACGGTTCGACAAACCGATTTCCGATCTTTTCGATGTGCAGGACGAGATCGTATCGAGACTCGCTAACGCCCTAAATACTCAACTTGTCGAGGCCGAGGCGCGTCGGGCGGAGCGTTCGGCACACCCTAACTCTTTGGATCTATATTTTCAGGGTATGGCTTGGCTCAACAAGGGGCCAACTCCCGACCATTTGGCCCAAGCGCGCAGCTTTTTTGAAAGAGCCTTGGCGCTCGATCCGGATGGCGTCGAATCCCTGGTGGGCTTAGCGCAGGTTGACGCTTTGATGTCTATCGGCTTTCTCACCGACGATACGGTTTCACATTTTGCGGTGACCGAAGCGGCCTCAACGAAGGCTCTTTCCCTCGCGCCGGACCATGCGTTTGCCCACCTGCTTTTGGGAGGTGCAAAAATCGGTACGAACCGAGCGGCCCTTGGAATCGCCGAATGCGAACGAGCTCTGGAGTTAAACCGGAGTCTAGCGGAAGCGCATGCTACGATCGGCTCGGCCAAGATATTTATCGGTCGCGCGGCCGAAGCGGAAGCCCACGTTCAGGAGGCGCTACGTCTGTCTCCCCGCGATTCAGGTGTTTACCGCTGGCTGCATTGGGTCGGTATCGCCAAGCTGATGCATGGCGCGGACGTCGAGGCCGTTGCGTGGCTACGTCGCAGCATCGAAGCCAACCGCAATAATCCCATTGCGCACTTTCACTTGGGTGCTGCACTTGTGTTTCTCCAGATGTTTGACGAGGGGCGCGCAGCCGTACGCACCGGCCTGACGCTCAACCCTACTTTTACGATCCGCCGCATGCGACGAATGAGTGACGATCCGACCTTCCGCGCCCAAGGCAAGCGTATTCGGGATGGTATGCGCTTAGCAGGGGTGCCGGAGGGTTGACGTCAATTATGTTGAAGTATCGCGCTACCCCAGCCCCATCCGGGTAATCCACCAGCCAGAGCGAACTCAGGGCTGGATAAAACTTGGGGGCAAGGTCACCGCGGAGCGCACAAGCTCAAAGGGGTTTCGGGCCCCTTGGGACTTATTTGCGGCGAGTGCCTAACGCGCAGCCCTCATAGGCTCACCAAATGTCCGTTTCGGGTCTACAATCGGATTCGCAAATGAGATGTTATGGAAGAAGTGGGCCCGTGGCCGACTTCGAAGCGGCCGCATTGGCACGGGGCGGCTCGGTTTTCAGACAATCAGATCTTGACCGCAGCCGCGAAGAGCCTGTCACCCCACTCGTACAACGGCCGCATGAAGTCAGATTGGGTGTGGATTGCTCGACCTTTCCGCTCGCGCCATTTTCGTCCGTAGGTATCGAACGGAAAGTGTCGCATGTAGTAATCGCAGGTCTCTTCCCAATGGTCGACCGACAGCGATTTGCCGTAGTGTTGGCAATAGAGGCCAGTCGCCACGCGTTCAACGCCACCCGGCTCGCGCCCATGGTGCTTTGCGAAGATGACCTCCAACCGGTTTCGCCACAACATCAGAATGTCTCGCCGTTCCGGACCGAAGAAACGACGAAAGTCCAACAGTTCGCGATCGGCCTGATAGGGTGCATGATCCCCAGGAGTCATATAGGCGTCGAACAGTCGAACCCGCACGCCATCGCATTCGCTACAATGCGTTCCTTCTATGAATCCGCGTAAATCTCCGGTAACGCGCTCATCCGCATCGAAGCAAAACATCCAGTCGAACTGCAAATGTTCGCGCGCCGTCTGCAACAAGAGTCCGCGATGCCGACTCTCAGCAATCCCGCGCGCCTCGATGTCCGCTTCCCACGACCGATTTGTCACAATCAGAGCGACTTTTGGGTGTTCGCATAGAATCTCAAGCGTGCGATCCGTGCTCGCGTCATCATAAGCGACTATCGCATCGACCTGCTTGCCGACGTAGTCCAGTGTGTCTCTGAGGATAAGCGCTTCGTTACGAACGCGGGTGATGCCGATTAGAAGGTGCTTGTGACCTAATAAGCCTGAGTTGCAGACAATGATTCGTTCCCCCTCGCGAAGTAGCCAACCAATGGTGCCCGGCATTTCGTGACATCCTCTCAAAGAGGTTGTTAGATCAGTGAATGCAAGGCCGTGACCGCGGCCTCGCGGGTCTCCACAGGAACGAACAAATTTATCGAATGTGATGATAGAACGTATTTCTCAGCGATAATCCCGTGGGATTGCAGAATTTGCATCGCCTGAAATGGCAAGTCTGAAGAAACGCCGCCGAAGCAAGTGAGGCTCACCGAACTTAAAGTCTCACGCTCTTTGCGCAAGTCTTTGCTCCGTTCCAGCGTGCGTAGCAGAGTGTCGAGCGATTCCGACTCGCAAGTCATCATGATGCGCGTTTTTCCGGCGACGAAAACCGAGGCGAGGACTTGCGGCCAAGATAGGCCGTTTTGCTTGAGATGCTGCGCAAATTTCTCAAAACCGTGACTGAGATTCGTCGAAGCGATCTCCACATGCTCAATACGAGCCATCGAGTTGACGGCCAAAACTTTTCCGTTTTCCATTCCGATAACCTCTTCCATCACTCGCGTGCTGTGTTCGGAATTGCCCCATTTTCGTAAAAGCAAAGGGATATTTTGGCTTTGTGCCAACTCCACGCTGCGAAAATGCAAAACCTTGGCGCCCCAAAAACACATTTCGGACAACGATGCAAAATCCAGCCGGCGCAATGGCTTTGCGTTCGACACGATGCGCGGATCGGCCGAGCAAATTCCGTCGACCTCTTTGATAATTTCACAGCGCTCGGCCTTTAGCGCCGCAGCCATGGCGACTGCAGTGGTGTCGCTGCCGCCCCTGCCTAGGGTGGTGATTTCTTTGGTCCGCGGATTCACGCCTTGAAAGCCCGCTAAAACCACGATGCGCCCGCGACTGAGTTCTTCGAGCACGCGCGCAGGCCGCACATCTAAAATGCGCGCGGAAGAATGAGATTCGTCTGTCATTACACCGGCCTGACTCCCGGTAAAACTAATGGCTGGCGCACCGAGATCAGACAGGGCCATGCTCATCAACGACATGCTGATGCGCTCACCGGTTGTTAACAACATATCTAGTTCGCGGCGGTTGGGATGCGGGCTTACTTGATAAGCCGCCTTAATTAGTTCGTCGGTCGTCTTACCCATCGCTGAAACGATCGCCACGACGCGATGACCACGGTTGTGCAAATCGGCGAGACTCCTCGCAACCGCGCGGATTTTTTCCGGGGTTTCCAGACAGACGCCGCCGTATTTTTGCACGATGGTCGGATTGTTGCGCATTTACTTGCGACGGTAACTGTATGCGCGGTGGCTCGATGTTCGCTTCGCTCTGCCGGATGGTTTCATGCATTTAGCTCCGGAACTGCTTGTGGTCCGCGCAAAGAATGGACTACCTCCTTATCGAATTGCGCGACGTTTTTTCCGCGCGTCAGCGCGTCTCTGAAGTTCTGAAAATAAAAGGCCAGTGCACGTGTTTGCCCACGTATCTCTCCGCTAATCGCCTTTCACAGCTCTCCAAGTATTCGATACAACAATCATTTTTCTTGGCGGAAGATAGGCGGTCACGACAAGATCGGCCGGCAACGCTAAAAGTTCTGCCGAACCGAAAAAAATCCCTGAGTGAAAGTGGGGCCGGTCCTCAGTACGCCGGCCACTGAGGAATTGACCAACCCCACCCTTCGATTGGCCCTTCGCCTTCTTACGGCGCTCGATCGCTGCTGCGCACCTGAGTAGAACCGCAACTGAGTATTTCGAACGGCGTCGCGGAGCAGGGGGTGCCCACCCATGGGCACCCCCTGCTCACAGAACTTGGCTCTGATCGAACGGATTCTTTCCCAGACGTCCAGAAACGACGCAAGATCGGAGCTTTTCCGTCAAAACGCATGATTTCACCGCGCAAGGGCCCAAGGGGAGTGCCCACCTGCGGGCACCCCCCTCAACTTGGCGCGCCCATTGCCGGTGGCTTTTTCTATTTAATTCCGAAATTTTGCGGATGAACCAGGTAGACCGGTCCTGAGAACGCCTCTCCTAGAGTTTTGGCCCCCCTCCTCTGTCAACCCGACTGTCAACCACGTCAACCTTGTCAACCTAACTTCTCAGTGCCTTCAGCTAGCGCGGTGGCTGGGTGCGAATTACCCGCGACGATTCTCAAACGCCAAAGGGACCCTTACCCCCCTCGAGTAACTCCTCGCGATGCGATTTGCTTAGTTGACCAGGCCTCCGCATTCGCAGGAGTTACGACGCGTTTGCGACCACCCTGCCGGCGGAATGAGAGCGGGATGCTTACGACCATCGTGCGACCGTCGCGACTGAGCTTCGGTCGAGTAATGGGGCCGAGAGTGAGGGTGGTCGGTCGGTTCATTCGGCGGCTTGCTGGAATGAGGGTAGGGGTTGCAGTTCCGAGGAGAGCGACGTTAGGCCCTGGATCTTCAAGGTGATGTCCATTCGCTCGGCATGCATGTCGATGCGCTCGACGAGCAGCTCGACAATGCGCGCCTGTTCGGCCGGAAACAGTTCATCCCAAAGCTCGTCGAATCCGAGTAGCGCGTTCCGGACTTCGGCTTCGCTGACGTCAAAAGATTGTTTGCGCAGCGCGCGCCAGGTCTGAACGATGACTTCAGGGGTTTGCAGGAGCAAACGAACCTGATCGATGATGATGCGCTCCAGCTCGGCAGCGGGCACCAGCTTAACGGGGCAGTCTGATCTTCCCTGCTTCATTGCCGTCTGGCTGATGTAATAGCGATAGAGACGGCCGGATTTTCGGGTGTGAGTAGGCGACATCGCCGCGCCATCAGGCCCAAACAGCAAACCCTTCAGCAGTGCAGGAGTTTGAGCACGGCTGTTGTTCGCGCGCTTGCGTGGGCTTTCCTTGACAATGGCGTGAACTTGATCCCAGAGCTTGCGATCGATGATCGCTTTGTGCTCGCCAGGGTATGAGGTGCCTTTGTGGACCGCCTCGCCAAGATAAACTCGGTTGTGAAGGATCTTATATAGCACCCCCTTGTCCAGGAGATGTCCGTACCGGTTACGTTCGTTGGCCGCGACGAGCTCGCGAGCCAGCCCAGTGGCGGATTTGAGCTGCACAAAACGCCGGAAAATTGCTCTGACCCGTTCAGCATCAGCTTCATGAATGAGCAATTTGCGATCGCGGACTTCATAGCCGAGCGGCGTCCAGCCGCCCATCCATTTACCGCGCTTACCCGCCACTCGTCGATCGCTTCAGTTCGAAGTTCGAGCACAACTCGAATCCTGCCTTGAGCGAGTTCGAAGACGCTTTCGATCTTTGCCGCAATCTAGGTCTGCGCGTGTTCGTCAGCTACGGCAATCGCGGCCTCGTCACGACCGACGCTCTCGTCGACGCGATGTCCCGCCGTTTTGCGGAAGTGGTCGAATTTTCCGACAGGATCAGGCATCACTCCCAAGGAACGAGACTCGGCGACCATCTCGGATACGTTACAGAATTCGTGCTGGCGGCACGCAACGACTAAAGCGTTCGCCGTGATTGGAACCGTGCCATTCGCTTGAGCGAGAGGGATCCAAACCACTTTCCCAATAAGCGCTTTGTTTACCGCAAAATGCCGTACTAGACCGATTCCGGGGGTACAAAGATTCGGAGAAAATTCGGATCTCCGGGCCTATCGGGCGCCTAGTTGGATCGATGGTGGGACTTCTCTGGCGAGCCAAATGCAGGAAAACGGCCGATTTTGCGACCCGTTTCTACGTCGAAGTACGAAATGGCTTTGGCTGGCTGGCGGAGAGAGTGGGATTCGAACCCACGGTACGGTTTCCCGCACACACGCTTTCCAAGCGTGCGCCTTAAGCCACTCGGCCATCTCTCCGGAGCGCCCTCTCTTGAAGGGGCGCCGGCGATTTTGCAAGAGATCGCGGGTAAATCGGGTGAATTTTCCGTAAGATGTTGTATTTGAAAGACAATATCTGGCGTCGGCGGCCGCTTTGGAACCGCCTGCCGGCTGAACCCATGACGGGTTTGGCGCGACGATTCACTTGAGAATGCCAAACACGCCCGGGGACGCCATGACCATCCGCAAGACCATCGCCGCGCTCGGCCTGATTTCAGCCCTCGGCTCCGCCTTTGCCGGGCCGGCCCTGGCGCAAGTCTGCAGCCGGCAAGGGGTCGACGTCAGTTGCGACGACGGGCGGCGTGGGGTGCTTTCGGGCGATGCTATCATCTGGCCGGACGGGACGCGCTCGAGCGCCTCGCCGCATCCGAGCGTGATCATCGGCAACAAGAGCTCGGTGCATGTCGGGCCCGGCGTGTTCGTCGGCCAGGGCAAGGGCATGGTGCCGCTGGACGACCCCAACGCGCCGAACAAGCGGCAATGCGCGATTCTGGACGGGGTGTCGTATTGCTATTGAGCGCGGTACTCGAGGTTCGCCGTCATGCCCGGGCTCGTCCCGGGCACCACGTTCCTGGGAGCCCGCGGCAAGACGTGGATGGCCGGGTCAAGCCCGGCCATGACGCGTGGACAAAGTGTGCGAGGGGCACAGAGATCGAGAGTTGAGCGCGAAAGCAGCCCCTCACCCCTCCCCGTAAGAACGGGGCGCGAGAGAGGGACTAGATCAATCGCACGCCCGAGATCGCCGACTTCAGCCAGCGCAGCGCTTGCGGCGGCTGGGCGGCGAGCGGGGCGACCACGGCCTTCTCGACGCGGCACTTCTCCAGCTCGGCGACGAAATCGGCGGACCATTGCTGAATGGTGTGGCCGCGCAGCTTCTTCATCATCGCGTCCCAGCGCATCTTGCGCTCGGTGAGCGGCATCGCGGCGGCGATCGCGATCGCGCGCGCCATGGCGTCGACGTCATGCGGATTGACCAGCAGCGCCGTGTCGAGCTCATTCGCTGCGCCGGCGAATTTCGACAGCACCAGCACGCCGGGGTCGGCGGGATTCTGCGCGGCAACATACTCCTTGGCGACGAGGTTCATGCCGTCATGCAGCGGCGTCACCACACCGATCTGCGCGGTGCGATAGAGACCCGCGAGCACGGTCTGGCTGAAGCCTTTGTTCAAATAGCGGATCGGCGTCCAGTCCACCTCGCCATGGCGGCCGTTGACGTCGGTGACGAGGCGCGCGACCTCGTTCTGGAGATTGCCATAGGCCTCGATCGCACCGCGCGAAGGGTTGGCGATCTGGAGCAGCGAGATGCTGCGCAAGAATTGCGGCTGCTCGGTCCAGAGCCGGTCGAACGCGCTGATGCGGTTGACGAGGCCCTTGGAATAATCGAGCCGGTCGACGCCGATCGCAAGCCGCTCGCCGTTGAGGCTGCGGCGCAGCCGCGACACGTCCGGATGCGAAGCCGACTTGGCGGCATATTGCGCGAATTTCTCCGCATCGATGCCGATGGGGAAGACTTCGAAGCGGGTGCGGCCGTACTGCGACAGCACAACACCGTCATCGATGGCAAGACCAAGCTCGCCGCCGACATAACCGAGGAAATTCTGGCGATCCTCCTCGGTCTGGAATCCAAGGAGATCGTAGGCGAGCATCGCCGTGATCAGCTCGCGATGATTGGGCACGCCCTGCATCACCGCGGCCACCGGCCACGGCGTATGCAGGAAGAAGCCGATCGGATCGTCGACGCCGAGATCGCGCAGCTCCGCACCGAGTGCGAGGAAATGATAATCCTGCACCCAGAACGCGGTCCGGGGTTTACGGAAGCGCATCAAGGCGCGCGCCATGAAGGCGTTGACCTCGCGATAGCTGACATAGTCCTCGCGCGAGACGCGGATCAGATCGCTGCGCGAATGCAGCGCCGGCCACAGCGCCGAATTGGCAAAACCTTCGTAATAGCCGCCGTAATGCGCCGCCGGCAGATCCAGCGTCGCAATCGCGCCCGAACCCAGCGCCTCGATCTCGGCAAACGGTTCCTTCTGATGGCCGTCACGCACGCGGCCGGAAGACCCCACCCAGATGGCACCCGAATGTTCCACAACCGGAAGCAATGCCGCAGCCAAGCCGCCCGTCATGGGCTCGTTGGGTTTGCCGCGCGCGACGCGATTCGAAACGACGATTAAGTTCACAGGTCGTCCCCTCCTGTTCATTCCACCCTGTTTAACTGATGTTCATCAATATGGTTCCTGATCATCGTTTCAACCAATTGAAACCAAAATCGGGCGCGCGCGTTGGAGCTGGTTTCCCCTGTGGAACCCACTGCAAAGACAGCTCTTCCGGTTGGAATGCGCAGCCTGCATTGCGGCGCGCGAGGGCGCTGCGCTGACGGCCTTTATGTCTGCGGCGTGGCGCTGCCTTTGTTTCACCTCGGATCGAGCAGGCGCGCGAGGAACGCGCGCACATCGCTCGGCGCATCGAAATGACCGTTCACGCCCATGGCGCGGCGGCCGACCGAGAAAGCGAGCCCGTTCATGTCAGGCATGATCGCGAACACGGTCTCATCGGTGACGTCGTCGCCGATGAACAGCGGACGCCGTCCCCTGAACGGCTCGTGCTGCATCAACTCGCGCACGCCGGTCGCCTTGGTGAAGCCGGAATGCTTGATCTCGCAGACGAACTTTCCGGGCAACACCTCGATCGGCGCATTGGGCAGATCGGCGCGGATCAGCGAGACGGCCTCGAAGATCGCCTTCTCCGCATGCGGCGCGAGGCGGTAATGCAGCGCCAGCGAATAGCCCTTGTCCTCGAGCAGAATGCCCGGGCTGAGCTTTGCGATCGCAGCGAGCCGCCGCTTCAACTCCTTGTCCAGCGGCGGCGCGTGCACGTCATCCGCTTCATTGTCCGCCGACAGCCGCATCTCCGCGCCGTGGCCGGCGACGGCGCGATAGACGTCGGGCGCGAAGATCAGGTCGATGTCGTTGAGCGAGCGGCCGCTGACCAGCGCCAGCGCCCCGGACGTGCGTTCCACCAGCTGCTTGAGCGTCTCCGACAGGCCCGGCGGCACCCACACTTCGCGCGGCGTCGGCATCAGGTCGAGCAGCGTGCCGTCGATGTCGAGCAGGATCGCGGTCTCGTCGAGATGCGGCACGAGCGCATGCGGCACCGGCACCGTTTCCGGCACAGCGTCGTCAACGGGCATGGTGCGCTTCTCGTCCAATGCCATTTCCGCAAGTTCCGATTTCATAGTCTACTCCATAAAGGCGAGCGGCCGCGCGATTTGTTCGAGCGATTTGCGTTCCGCGGGGATGGCATAGCGCCACGCCACGATCGCGGCCGCGATCATGAGGAATGCCCCAAGCAAATAGCCGGCGAACACGCTGGTGCGTGATCCCGTATCGATCAGCGCGCCGAACAGCGCCGGGCCGATGACGCCGCCAATGCCGGTGCCAATCGCGTAAAACACCGCGATCGCCAGCGCACGGACCTCCAAGGGAAACGTCTCGCTGACGGTGAGATAGGCCGCGCTCGCGGCGGGCGAGGCAAAGAAGAAGATCACCATCCAGGCGATGGTCTGTCCTTGCGCACTGAGCGCCCCGATCGAGAACAGATAGCCCGACAGCGCCAGTAGCAGGCCCGACGCGCCATAGGTGAACATGATCATGGCGCGCCGTCCGAGCGTATCGAACAGGCGGCCGAGCAGCAGCGGACCGAGGAAGTTGCCGGCGGCGAAGGGGAGCAGGTACCAGCCGACGTGATCGGCGCTGATGCCGTAGAAATCGGTCAGCACCAGCGCGAAGGTGAAGAAGATGGCGTTGTAGAAGAAAGCCTGCGCGCTCATCAGCGCGAGGCCGACCAGCGCGCGCTGGCGATAGACCGAGAACAGCGTGTGCACGACCTCGCGAATCGGCGTGTGATCGCGCATCTTCAGCCGGATCTTGGTGAAGCGTCCGTCGCCCGCATCCTGGTCGCGTCCGATCACCGAGCGCTCGATCTCGTCGACGATCGCGTGGGCCTGATCGGGCCGCCCGTGGATCATCAGCCAGCGCGGACTTTCCGGGATCCACATCCGCATAAACAGCACGACGAGGCCGATGCTCGCGCCGATGAGATAAGCGAGGCGCCAGCCGAGATCGGGGCCGATCACGGCGGGGTCGAGCAGAACGATGGCCGCCACCGCGCCCATTGCCGCGCCGATCCAGAAACTGCCGTTGATGACGAGATCGGTCCAGCCGCGATAGCGCGCCGGCACCAGTTCCTGGATGGTCGAATTGATCGCGGTATATTCGCCGCCGATGCCGGCGCCGGTGAGAAAACGAAACAGCGCGTAGCTCGCGATATTCCACGACAGCGCGGTCGCGGCGGTCGCGGAGAGATAAACCGCGAGCGTGATGAAGAACAGCTTCTTGCGGCCGATGCGGTCGGTCAACCAGCCGAAGCCGAGCGCGCCGAGCACCGCGCCGGCGAGATAGGCGGAATTGGCAACACCGAGATCGAGATTGGAGAAGTGCAACACGGGACTTTGCTTAAGCGCGCCGGAAAGAGCACCGGCGAGCGTCACCTCGAGCCCGTCGAGGATCCAGGTGATGCCGAGCGCCAGCACGACGCGGGTGTGAAAGCCGCTCCACGGCAGCGCGTCGAGACGCGAGGGTATGCTGGTCTCGATGATGCGATCGGTCGCGACCGCCGAGACAGCAGGTCCATGATTCAGCGCTTGGCTTTGCTGCAATTCCATCGCGTTGTTGGGTCTGACCAATGGAAGCGGCCCGGTTCACATGATGTGGCCGGGGGCGAACCGATCATCGGGGTGCGGCATTCCGCCTGCCACCTGCGACAACGTCTGCGGCAAGGCCAGGTTCCCATGGGAACAGCCTCCAACGCCGTCCGTTTCCGAAGGAGCCGCAGGGAGTTGACGCATGGCTCAGGTCAGAAAGACGACACATTCTCGCAAACCAGCTGCGCGCAGGAAGACCAGCGTGCGCAAGCGCGCCAAACGCGCGGCGCCGAAGCGCTGGTCGCAGCGGGTGACGAAGGAGAGCGACGCACTCGATCTCAAGCGCGGCGTATTCACGCTCACGAGTCCGAAGAAGATCGCAACCTCGCTGAAGCGCTCGGCCGAGCACAGCTCGCGCCGCAAGACCGGCGCCTATCGTTCGGCGCTGTCGATGCTGACGTTCTATATCAACCGCGCCGGCAAGACGCTGCCGAAGACCCAGCGCACGCGACTGGAGCGAGCGAAGGTGGAGCTGAAGCGCGCGTTCGGGAGGACGTGAGGCTTCGCACAGCGCCTCCTAACTCCGCTGTCGTCCCGGATCTGCGCGCGCTTGAGGCGCGCTTGTCCGGGACGACAGCGGAGTATGAGGCGACGGCGCAGACTTCAGCGACGGCGAGCCTTACGCCGTCCGGATATTCCCCATGAAGCGGTCGAGCTCGGCGCGAAGGCGGGTGCTTTCGGATGACAGCGTCTTGGCCGAGTTCAGCACCTCTTCTGAGGCAGAGCCGGTCTCGGCGGCGCCGCGATTGACCTCGCCGATGTCGGTGGCTGCGGTCTGAGTGCCCTGGGCAACCGTCTGGACGCTGCGCGCGATCTCCTGGGTCGCGGCGCCCTGCTGCTCGACGGCGCTCGCGATCGACGTCGAGATTGACGAGATCTGGCCGATGGTCGCGCCGATCTCCTTGATCGCGGCAACCGACTCGGCCGTGGCGCCCTGCATGCCCGTGATATGGGAGGAAATCTCGTCGGTCGCCTTCGCCGTCTGGCTGGCCAACGACTTCACTTCGCTCGCAACCACGGCAAAGCCGCGACCGGCTTCACCGGCGCGCGCCGCCTCGATGGTGGCGTTGAGCGCCAGCAGATTGGTCTGCTCGGCA
>NZ_LBJZ01000013.1:81738-83756 GCF_028128935.1 Bradyrhizobium sp. CCBAU 11361 | reverse complement strand
TGCGGTGGCGACCGACTGCATGTTGCTGGAGGCCTGCTCGGACACGCCCGCGACCTGGCTCGACAGGCTCTGCGTGGTCTCGGCGGTGCGGGTCAGCGTGGACGCTGCGGATTCAAGCTGCACGGCCGAGGCCGAGACGTTGGAGACGATGGCGCCGACGGCGCTCTCGAAATCATCGGCAAAGCGGATCAGCTCGGAGCGGCGGCTGGCGGCCTGCTCCCGGCTCTGGGCTTCGCTCGCGGCGGCATCGCGCTCGGCCTTGGCGACGGCCTGAACCTTGAACTCCTCGACCGCGCCGGCCATCTCGCCGATCTCGTCCTTGCGGCCGAGGCCCGGCAGCACCACGTCGAAATTGCCCGAGGCGAGCTCGCGCATCGCCTTGCACATCGCGATCATCGGGCGCGATATGCCGTTACCGAGCATCAGGGCGAGCACGGCGCCGATGGCCAGGCCGCCCAGTGCCAGCATCAGCATCAGCCGTTCGGTCTCCCCGATCGTTGCATTGGCGCTGGCCTCGATGCGCTGCTGATCGGCGGTCAGGTCCGATCGCAGCTCACCCGAAAGCTTGAGGATCGACGCGGCCGTCTTGGTCATCTCGCCGTTCGACTTGACGATGACCTTCACGTTCTCCGTCAGCTTGGCAAAGGAGGTGCGGTACTGCTTCAGCAGATTGCTGATCTCGGTGACGCGGTCGGTGATCTTCTGGTCGCTGGCATAGATCGAGACCAGCAGGGTTTCCAGGAACTTGATGCGGGCGATCACGCCGTCGGCGGTCTTCGGCTCGGGCTTGGCGACGAAGGCGCTGACCGAGGTGGAGACCGCGAGATATTGCGAGGTGACGTCCTTGGCGGTGGTCTGGACCGAGGCGAGCCCGGCGAGCGCTGCGGTATCGGCAAGGTCGTCGAACTTGAAGCGGATCTTGTTGCCGACGCTGTTGAGCTCATCGGCCGCGATCTTGTTGTTCTCGCGCGTCAGGGTGATGATCTCGCCGAATACTTTCGTAAAGCGCTGGAACTCCGCCTCGAGCTTGCCGACCTGCTCGCGGCGCGCGGCGCCGGTCGTGGCGGACGTCGACTTGGCGATCGCCGCCTTCAGATTTTCTTCGGCCGCCTTGGCCGCGGTCTCGTCGTCCGCCGCGCCGGTCAGCGTATAGGCCCGCGCCAGTCCCTGGTAGGCGATCAGCTCGCGGTCGACGGTTCGCGCGAGGTCCGCTTCCGCCACGCTGGTCCGGTAGGAGGCCACGGCGGCCTGGATCCGCTCGAAGCCGAAATAGGCGAAAGCCATGCTGACGGCGAGGATGGCTAGCACCGCCACGAAGCCGAGGATGATTTTTGCGCGAAAGCGCAAGGTTGGCAGTTTCGATGTGTTCGGCTTGGACTTGACGGACATTCCCCCACCCCATTCCATTCGCGGAAAACCAGGCGCAGCCCGGAAGCAGCCCGCTCCCCGACTCGTGTGCACGGTAATTGGCAAAGGATAAGCGGCGGTAAATTTGCGGCGTCGCAACTTGCGGTTCGGTGACGCGGGGGAATGCCCACCATCGTCGTCCCGGCGAAGGCCGGGACCCATAACCACAGGAAGTGGTTTGACGAAGACTCGGAGTTAGCACCGTTCGTCCCAACTATCCGCTGGGATTATGGATCTCGGATCGGCGCGCGCCTGAGGGCGCGCTTGTCCGGGACGACGGCGGAGTATGAGGCGATAGCGAGATCTTCAAGCGCAAAGCGCCTGACGCGGCAGCGAATGCTTACGCCGCCCGGATATTCGCCATGAAGCGGTCGAGCTCGGCGCGAAGGCGGGTGCTTTCGGATGACAGCGTCTTGGCCGAGTTCAGCACCTCTTCCGAGGCAGAGCCCGTCTCGGCGGCGCCGCGGTTGACCTGGCCGATGTCGGTGGCTGCGGTCTGAGTGCCCTGGGCAACCGTCTGGACGCTGCGCGCGATCTCCTGGGTCGCGGCGCCCTGCTGCTCCACGGCGCTCGCGATCGACGTCGAGATCGACGAGATCTGGCCGATGGTG
>NZ_LBJZ01000013.1:0-81576 GCF_028128935.1 Bradyrhizobium sp. CCBAU 11361 | reverse complement strand
CGCCAACGACTTCACTTCGCTGGCAACCACGGCAAAGCCGCGGCCGGCTTCACCAGCGCGGGCGGCCTCGATGGTGGCGTTGAGCGCCAGCAGGTTGGTCTGCTCGGCGATCGCGGTGATGAGCTTGACCACTTCGCCGATCTGCTGGGCGGCATGCGAGAGCTTGCCGATGCGGCTGTCGGTCTCCTTGGCCTGCACCACGGCGGCCTCGGCGATACGGCTGGAATCGCGCACCTGGCGTCCGATCTCCTCGACCGAGGCCGAGAGCTCTTCCGTCGCGGTTGCAACCGACTGCATGTTGCTGGAGGCCTGCTCGGAGACACCGGCGACCTGGCTCGACAGGCTCTGGGTGGTCTCGGCGGTGCGGGTCAGCGTGGACGCTGCCGATTCGAGCTGCACGGCCGAGGCGGAGACGTTGGAGACGATGGCGCCGACCGCGCTCTCGAAGTCGTCGGCAAAACGGATCAGCTCGGAGCGGCGGGCGGTCGCCAGTTCCTTGTTCTGGGCTTCGCTCGCGGCAGCATCGCGCTCGGCCTTGGCGACGGCCTGAACCTTGAACTCCTCGACTGCGCCGGCCATCTCGCCGATCTCGTCCTTGCGGCCGAGGCCCGGCAGCACCACGTCGAAATTGCCCGAGGCCAGCTCGCGCATCGCCTTGCACATCGCGATCATCGGGCGCGAGATGCCGGTGCCGAGCAGGAAGGCGAGAACCGCGCCGAGCAGCGTGCCGCCAACGGCGAGCATGAGGACCAGTTGCTCGGTCTGCCCGATGGTCGCTTCCGATTCGGAATCCAGCCGCTGCTGTTCGGCGACGAGGTCCGCCTTCATGGCGGTGGCTCCTTGCAGGATTGCGCCGGCCGAGCCGCTCATCTCGGTCACGAGATCATCGACCATCTTGGCGTTGGCGATCAGCTTCTCCAGCGCGTCGCGATAGGCCGCAAGCAGCGCCTTCGCATCCTTCAGGCCGGCGACGACCTTGTCGTCCATGGAATAGATCGCGCCCAGCGAGTTCTCGACGAACTTCAGTCGCGCCAGCGCGCTTGTCGCCACCGCCTGATCGGAGTTGAGGATGAAATTGCTCGCGGCGGCACTCGCGGTCTGGAACTGGGCGTTGACCTGCTTGGTGCCGAACTCGATCGCCTGGGCCTCCGCGTCGGAGGCGTTGTTGCCGATGTCGTCGAGCTTGTACTTCAGGAGGTTGGCATTGCGCTGAAGCTGGTTCTGGACCAGGAGCGCGCTGTCGCGCTTGGCTTGCAGGATCTTTGCAAACGTCGCCGAGAAGTTGGAGAACTCCTTGGCGAGCTTGTTGAGACTCTCCTGCCGCGCCGGCCGCTTGGCGCCCTTGATCGCCTGGTCGATCGCGTTCTTGAGGCCGGCCTCGGCATCCAGCGCCGCCTTGGCATCATCCTCTTTGCCTGTGACGACGAAGTACCGGGCGGACGAACGATAGGCGAGCAGCTCGCGGTCGATGTTGCGGGCGAGGTCGGCCTCGGAAACGCTGGTGCGGTAGGACCCGACCCCGGACGACACCCGCTCGAAGCCGAAATAGGCGAAAGCCATGCTGCCGGCGGAGATCACCAGCACAGCGGCAAAGCCCAGGATGATTTTGGCGCGGAACCTGAGGGTCGGAAATATGGTGCGCTTAGACGGCGACGCGATACGCCCGGACATTCCCACCCCCACCCTATGTTCTTGCAACGATCACGCGGCCCGGAAGCAGCCCTTTCCGAACGCGTGCGGAAAATTAAGGCAGAAACGTCAAGGGGTGGTAAATCCGTCCGGCCTGCACCCCGGGTGGAGAGAGTCTCCGCCCCCACGGGCGCGTCCAGCCTTGCCGGGCCGAGGGGCGCGTGTTGCGGCTAACCGGAAAACGCCTTATTCTCTGAAGACTTGGCGTAAGACCAGGCTGGTCCTCGAGGGAGAAACGGAGTGGGGCAAACCGATTTTCGGTTTGGCGGTGCGTCTGGCGTTGCCGTTGCCAAATCGAAGGCTGCGAGCGTCGATGAAGCCGTGGCCGAGCTCGCCGCCCAGCTCCCATCCGACGAGCTGGCGCTGATCCTGGTCTTCCTCTCGCCCAGCTACGACCCCCATCAGTTCATCGCCGAGATCACCCGGCAATTCGACGAGACTCAGGTCTGCGGTTGCACGACCGCGGGCGAGCTCGCGCCCGACGGCTGGGACGAGAACAGCGTCGTGGCGCTGGCGTTCAGCCGTGCCGACTTCTCGGCCGCGGTGCGGCCCATTCTCAACCTCGACGGCTTCCGCGTCGAGGACGGCCGCAGGATCGGCGGCGAGCTCCGGCACGAGCTGTTGCGGGTCACCCCGCAGGTCGATCGCGGCAATCCCTTTGGCCTGGTGTTGATCGACGGCCTGTGCCGCCGCGAAGAGGCGGTGATGTCGGCGATCTATGCCTCGCTCGACGACATTCCTGTCGTCGGCGGGTCCGCGGGCGACGGGATGCGCTTCGAGAAGACCTGGGTGTTCTGCGACGGCAAGGCGCACACCAATGCCGCCCTCCTGATCCTGTTGAACACCTCGCTGCCGTTCCGGGTATTCAAGTGCGACAATTTCGAGCCGAGTCCGCAGAAGATGGTGGTCACCGAAGCCGACATCGAAAATCGAACGGTCAGGGAGCTGAACGCGGAGCCTGCGGCCCAGGAATATTCGCGCATGGTCGGGATCCTGGACGCCAAGCTCGATCCGTTCTCCTTCGCGTCCCACCCCGTGCTGGTGCGCGTCGGCGGCGCCTATTACGCGCGGTCGATCCAGCGCGTCGAACCGGACGGCTCCTTACATTTCTTCTGCGCCATCGACGAGGGCATGGTGCTGACGGCGGCGACGTCGCGCAGCCTGGTCGGCTCGACCTGCGACACCTTCACCGAGATCCGCGACCAGATCGGAGAGGTCTCGCTCTATATCGGCTTCGAGTGCCTGCTTCGCCGGCTCGACGCCGAGCAGCATCAGCTCGCCCGCGACATGTCCGACCTGTACCGGCAGAACCGGGTCGTCGGCTTTCATACCTATGGCGAGCAGTTCGGCTCCATGCATGTGAACCAGACCTTCACCGGCGTTGCGATCGGAAGGCGCCCGTCGTGACGGACATGTGGCAGGGCCCCGATGCGGTCGACCAGCTGCGTCGCGAGGCGGCGAAGCTGAAGAAGATCAATGCCGCGCTGATGTCGCGCGTCGAACGCTCGATGGACCAGCAGCTCAACGCCTTTTCATTGTTCGAAACCGCCATTGCGCTCGACCACAAGGTTCGCGACCGGACTCACCAGTTGCGCGAGGCGCTGCATTCGGTCGAGCGCGCCAACGAGGGGCTCTACCGCGCCAAGCAGCAGGCCGAAGCCGCAAGCTCGCTGAAATCATCGGTGCTGATCTCGGTCACCCACGACCTGTTGCAGCCGCTGAACGCGGCGCGCCTGACGCTGTCGGCGCTGACCGAGATGATGGAATCGCAGGAGGCGGGCCTGCTCATCGACCAGGCCGACCGCTCGCTGCTGATGCTGGAGGACCTGCTGCGGTCGCTGCTGGAGATCGCAAAGCTCGACGCCGGCGCGCTCAAGCCCGACGTGCGCGCGATTGCGCTGGCGCCCCTGTTCCAACAGCTCCGCAACGAATTCGAGCCGGTCGCGGCGCGGCAGGGTCTTTCCCTGCGCATCCGCACCTCGCCGCGCGCGGTGAGGTCGGATGCGATGATGCTGCGGCGGATCCTCCAGAACCTGCTTGCCAATGCCATCCGCTATACCCGCAGCGGCGGCGTCGTCATGGGATGCCGGCTGAAGGGCGACCACATCTGCATCCAGGTCTCCGACACCGGGCCTGGAATTGCACAGGCGCAGCAGCAGGCAATCTTCCGCGAATTCCAGCGCGGCGAGGCAACCGCGACCGACCAGGCCGGCTTCGGGCTCGGCCTCTCCATCGTCCGCCGTTTCGCAACCGTGCTCGGGCACGAGGTGCGGCTGTCGTCGCAGGTCGGCAGGGGATCGACCTTCACCCTGGAGCTGGAGCCGGCCGACCTCGCGGAGGTCAGCTACGAGGTGCACGAGATCAAGCTCGCCGAGCGGCACTATAGCGGGCTCGAAGGCGCCAAGATCCTGCTGATCGAGAACGACCCGAACGGCTCGGAGGCGATGGCCGCGCTGCTGGAGGGATGGGGCTGCGACGTCGCGACCACGCGCTCGGCCGCGGATGCGCTGCTGCGCCTCAGCGAGCTCGGCGGCGCACCCGATGCCGTGATCGCCGATCTCCACCTCGATCACGGCGAGAGCGGCCTGTCGGCCATCGCCGACGTCCGCCGGCACCTGAAGCTCGACACGCCGGCCATGATCATCACGGCCGACTACTCCGAAAAGGCCGCGAAGGAAGCGAGCCTCCACGGCCTCGAAGTGCTGAAGAAGCCGATCAAGCCCGCCGAGATGCGGGCGCTGCTGTCGTTCCTGCTGAGCTGACCTGCGCGGATGGTCTTCGCTTCGCCCCGCTTGCGGCGGGGCGAGCGCGCATGGCTTCCAATCAAAATGGCGAAAACAACCCCATGCACAGTACCGGTAGCGTATTACATTTCATCAAGACCATGACTTACAAGCGAAATCAGAAAACGGAGTGTCCTCAATCCGAAGGACAAAGCAGGAGAAAATCGCCTCACTGCTGGTCCGGCCTGGCCCGCTCGCGCCTGGCCGCGGTGTCTCCGGCTGCCAGCGTCGCGAAATCGATTCTGGACATTTCGACGATCGCCTTGGTGCGGCTGAGCACGTTGAGCTTGCGCAGGATGTCGGAGACGTGGACCTTCACCGTGGTCTCCGAAATCTTCAGCTCATAGGCGATCTGCTTGTTTTGCAGGCCGCGCTTGAGCATTTCGAGCACGCGCAATTGCTGCGGCGTCAGCTCGTGCAGGCGCTTCAGGAGATCCTGCGCGGGGTCGGACGCACGCAGCGGGCGGACCAGTCCGCGATAGGCGGCGGGAACACAGACCGAGCCGCGCAGCACCTCGCCGATCGACTGTGCCAGATCCTGCTTGGACGACGATTTAAGGATGTAGCCGGACACGCCGAGCGACATTGCGCCGGACATGATCTGCCGATCCTGATACCCGGAGACGATGACGACGGGAATTTTGGGAAACGCCTTGCGGATGCGGATGATGCCCGAAAGACCCGTCGTGCCCGGCATCGACAGATCGAGCAGGATCAGGTCGAACTCGGCGGCCGCCGCGACCTGTTCCAGCGCGCCGTCGATCGACGTCGCCTGAACAATATCGGCCGCAGGCGCCACCATCCGGAGCGCGCTTTCGAGCGCCTCGCGAAACAGCGGATGATCTTCGACGATCAGAAATCGCATCAGGTACGAGCCATTCTGAAGACCTTGCTGAAGACCGTGCCCAGGATGCCGCCGGGGCCGGCGTCGAATTGCACGCGTTGAGAATGACTCAGCAGAGACACGCCGGCTTGATCCAGGTCAAGAATGACACCGCGCGTCATTGCGACCTGCCGCGATCGATCCGCGCATGAGGCCGGCTGCGCGGATCGGGCAGCTCCATCTTGCCGATCTCGATGATCGCCTTGTTGCGGCTGAACAGGCCGAGCTTGCGCAGGATCTCGGTGATATGCGCCTTCACCGTGGATTCGGCGAGCTGAAGCTCCTGGGCGATCTGCCGGTTCGGATAGCCGCGACGCAGGAGGTCGAGCACGCGCAGCTGCTGCGGCGTGAGGTCGCGCAGCTTGACCTCGAGCCCGTTGCCGGCATCGGCCCGCCGCCGCTTCGGCGTCGCCACGAAATCCTTTGGCACCGACACCGATCCGCTCAGCACGCCCTCGATCGATTGTGCCAGCTCGCGCTTCGACGTCGACTTGGGCAGATAGCCTGCGGCGCCCAGCGCCAGCGCCTCGCGGACGACATGCTGGTCCTCCTCGCTCGACACGATGGCGACGGGCAGGCGCGGATAGGCCTCGCGCAAGCGCAGAAAGCCGGAGAAGCCGGTCGCATCCGGCAGCGAGAGGTCGAGCAGCGCGAGGTCGATGCCCTGCCCGGCCGACAGGATATGCAGGGCATCCCCGATCGACATCGCTTCGAAGATCTGCGCCTCCGGCAAGGCCAGCCGCACCGCATTGCCGAGCGCCTCGCGAAACAGCGGATGATCGTCGATGATCAGGAAGCTGGTCATGGCGCCTTCCCAACACTGCAACGCACGCGCATCGACCACGACAGCGGAAGCGGCACATTCATGCGATAGCCGTCCGGCGCCGGGATGATGCCGGACGGACGCTACCACATCCTCCCGATCGCGTTCGGTCAAGATCGTTCAGTCGTTCGATTCGGACTGGACCGTCAGCAGGAAAGAGAAGATGTGGTCGAACTGGTCGTCGGTGAAGACCTCTTTCCAGGCCGGCATGCCCTTGGTCGGCCGTCCCTCATGCACGGTCGTCCAGTACTTCTCGCGCATCTCGTCGCCGTAGCGGTGACGCAGCAGCCGCAGGTCGATCTTCCGCTCGCTCTGGACCGCGTCGGGACCGTGGCAGTGCGCACAGGTTCCGTTGAAGATCTCCTTGCCGGAGCCGACGGCCTCGGTGCCCGGCGCGGCCGCGTCGCCCTTGGTCTCGGTCGCCACCACACTGGCGGTCTGCGTCGCACCGGGTCCGGTCCCGGTCGTCGTTCCCGCCGGCATCGCCCGGGTCGCCCCGAAGCGCGCCGGCTGGCCGGTCGGCAGGCCATATTTCACCGCGAGCGCGCCGATCGTGCTCTGAAGCTGCGGCAGGACGGCATCGACGCGGTCACGCAGCTCGGTGGACGTCTTCGCAAAGCCGATCGCCGCATCCCATGACAGGCCTTCGCCCTCGGTGAGCTGGATCTGATAGCGATCGCCGTAGCTGGTCTTGTTCAGCCAGCCGGCGACAGGGCCCCAGATGAAGGCGACGTCGGCCTTGCCCTGATCGAGCGCCTGCATGCCTTGCTCGGGCGACAGCACCGTCACCTTCTGGATGTCGTCGCGGCTGGCGAGCAGGTTTTGCGGCGTGCTCGCGAACTGCACCGCGACGCGCTTGCCCTTGAGGCCGTCGACGCCATCGAGCGCCTGCCCCTTGGCGGCCACGAGGGCATAGCCCTGCTTCGCGAACGCGTTGGAGAAGATCACCGCCGGTCCCATGAAATCCTCGGACCGCGGCAACCCGATCATGGCGTCGCATTGCTTGCCGAGCAGCGTGACGCGCACGGTGCGCTTGCCGAAATAGGATTTGTACCAGTCGTAGGCGACCGGCCGGCCGAGCGCCTGCGCCAGGGCCTGCCCGATCTCCACATAGAAGCCCGGCTGCGACGGACTATCGCTCGAGAACGGAAGATTGGTCGGATCGGCGCAGAGACGGAGCGGCTGGGCTTCGTCTGCGTGCAGCGAGGCCGGAATGATCAGCGCGGCGGCAGATGCGAGCAGGCCTGCGATGGCGCGATTTCGGCTCGCACCGATGCCAGAATGATTCGGACGCATCCTCGTCTCCCATAGCTTTGTTGGGCCAGAATTCTGTCGAGCCAGGCGCTGCGGCACCAGGCATCGGCCGATGCCGCAGCCAAGGTTTGGAAAAAGCGCGCGCGTATCCGTCACCTCGAGGATACGCGCGCGAGTGGTCACTGGACGGAGAACACGAAGAGCGAACCGCCCTCGGGAGCTGCGGCCGTCATCTTCTTCCCTACCTCGCCCAGGAACGCAGGCAGCGCAGCCGTGCGGCCGACGACGATGGCGACATATTGCTTGCCGTCGACCTGGTAGGTCACCGGACCTGCGCCGATGCCGGAGCCGAGATTCTTGCTCCACAACACCTTGCCGGACCTCGCATCGATGGCACGGAAATCGCCATGAATGTTGCCGGCAAACACGAGGCCACCGCCGGTGGTCAGCGTACCGCCGTTGAACGGCAGGTCTTCCTTGATCGACCAGACCTTCTTCTGCGCGACCGGATCCCAGGCCACGAGCTCGCCGAGGAAGCCGCCGGGGCCTTCCTTGGTCGGGAATTCGGCGCCGAGATAGAACACACCGCGCTTATAGGCGACATCGGAGACCGACCAGTCCATGCAGACATTGTTGGACGGGATGTAGACGAGGCCGGTCTGCGGGTTGAACGACATCGGCTGCCAGTTCTTGCCGCCGATCAGGTTCGGGCAGATGTCTTTGGCGGGATGGTTCGGCCCGGGACGCTTGTCGGGATCCTCGACCGCGCGCATCGTGGCGATGTCCCACTTCTTGGCCCAGTTGGAGAACACGTATTTCTCCGCCGAAAGCACCTTGCCGGTCTCGCGGTTGGCCACGAAGAAGTACCCGTTGCGATCCGCCTTCATCAGCGCCGGAACGGTGCTGCCGCCGATCTTCAGATCCGCGAGCACGGCTTCGTTGACGCCGTCATAGTCCCAGGCATCGGCCGGTGTGGTCTGGATGTGCCACTTGATCTTGCCGGTGTTGGGATCGAACGCCACCGTCGAGGCGGTGTAGAGGTTGGTCAGCTTGCCGAAATTGCCGTCGCCGGTCGAGCGCACCGCCGTGTTCCACGGGCCGGGATTGCTGGTGCCCCAATAGACCGTGTCGCTCTTCGGATCGTAGGAGCCGACCAGCCAGGCCGCGCCGCCGCCATGCTGGGCGGAGTCGCCCTTCCAGGTGTCGCCGCCGGGCTCGTCCGGCGAGGGAACGGTGTAGGTCTGCCACAGCTGCTTGCCGGTGTTGATGTCGAAGGCCTGGAGCGAACCGCGCACACCGTACTCGCCGCCGCCGAAACCGGTGATGACCTTGTCGCGCACGACGAGCGGCGGCGAGGTGATGACCGAACCCTGCTTGTAATCGACCACCTTCGTCGTCCACAGCGCCTTGCCGGTCGCGGCATCGAGCGCCGTCAGCTTGCCGTCGAGGCGGCCGACGAAGATCTTGCCGTCGGCATAGGAGACGCCGCGATTGTTCACGTCGCAGCAGGCGTATTGCAGCACGTCCTCGGGAATATCGGGCTCGTAGGTCCACTTGCGCACGCCGGTGGCGGCATCGAGCGCGTAGACGTATTTCGGGCCCCAGGAGCTCGAAACATAGAGCGTGTTGCCGACGACGATCGGCGAGGACTCGTTCGAACGGAGCGAGGCCAGCGAGAACGAATAGGCGAGCGTCAGCTTGCCGGCGTTCTCGGTGTTGATCTGCTTCAGCGGGCTGAAGCGCGTGTTGCCGTAGTCGTGGCCGGCAACGGCCCACTGGTTCGAATCGGATTGCGCCTTGAGCAGGGAGTCGTTGGCGCGAACGCCTGACATGGCGGTAGCCAGCATCGCAACCATCGAGATGCCAGCCAAGAAGCCCTTCGTTCCAAAGGTCATGTATTCCCTCCGTGATGTTGTTGTGCACGCCATGTTAGGCGCCTGAGCGCGCTGCGCTCGTGATGCGCAGTTCGTCTGCGAGCCATCGTTCGAAATTACAGCATCGCCTTTTCGCGCTTAGTATAGGCGGAAGGTAGTAGTGCAAATCATTGGCGGCTTTCGCCGCTCATCTCCTTGTCCGGGCTTGCGTCTTGCCCTTATTTTGCAGCTCGAAATGCGCCATCGGATTTGGGCAGCATCGCGCCGCAATCCGATTCGTCCGGTCCACTCAGCGCAGTAGGGTGGGCAAAGCGACTTGTCCGCCGCAGCTCGAAGAGCGAAGGCGGAAGCGTGCCCACCTCTTCTCTCGCAATCGTGGATTGGTAAGTGGTGGGCACGGCGCAACAGCGCCTTTGCCCACCCTACAAGTTCGCGTCAGGACGCCGAGGACGACGCGCTGGTCACGATGATGGCGCTACCACCGCCGCAAAGTTTTCGAAGAAGTTCGCGGCAAGTTTCCGCGACGTCGAGTCGATCAACCGCGCGCCGAGCTGTGCGAGCTTGCCGCCGATCTGCGCGTCGGCCTCGTAGTGCAGGACGGTGACGTCAGGCGATTCTTCCTCCAGCCTGACCTTCGCACCGCCCTTGGCAAAGCCTGCGACGCCGCCGGCGCCTTCGCCGACGATGCGGTAGCCGTTGGGCGCATCGATATCGGTCAGCGTCACCTTGCCGCTGAAGGTCGCCTTCACCGGGCCGACCTTCAGCACCACGGTCGCAATCATCTCCGCCGGCGATGCCATCTCGAGCGATTGGCAGCCGGGAATGCAGCGCCTGAGAACATCGGGATCGTTGAGCGCAGCCCACACCTTGGCTTTCGACGCCGGGATACGCTGACTGTCGTTCATCTGCATCGCTTCCACCCTTTTGACCGTTGCTTGTACGGCTCGACTAGGGCGGCGCCCGGCTGCGATCAATCGCCAGGAAGTACTAGGTCGTCCCGGCCGACGCGGCTTGCCGCCGGCACCGGGCCAGCCCAGCTTCGCTGCATTGCCGCGAACAAAATCAATGACTTAGCTTGCCTACGTCTACTACCAAGATCGCGATTACAACGGCGTGAGCGCGTGCTCCTATTCGTCGCAACGAACAAGACATCAAAGGGAGAAAACGACGCGCGGGGAGCGCCGACGTCCAGGGCCAGCGCTTCGCGCTGGCGGTCGAACCCAGGCCGCCATCGACGAAGCGGAGATCGCAAGGTCGCGCCACGCACTGGCGGCGGCTCGGAACATCGCGGCCGAATCGCGCACCTGCGACAAACGTCACGATGACCTTTCCATGACGCACGTCCCCCAAAATCCCAGTTGCAAAGTTCCGTTCGCGCTGTCTCTAATTAGAATAACTACAAACATTCGGGAGGACTTCACCGTGTCTACAGTCAAACTGACAGTGAACGGCAAGGCCGTTGCTGTCGACGTCGAGGATCGCACGCTGCTGGTCCATCTCCTGCGCGATCACCTCAACCTCACCGGCACCCATGTCGGCTGCGACACCAGCCAGTGCGGCGCTTGCGTCGTGCACATGGACGGCCGCGCAGTGAAATCCTGCACCATGCTGGCGGGACAAGCCGACGGCGCCAGCATCACCACCATCGAAGGCATCGCCAAGGGCGACGAGCTGCACCCGATGCAGGCCGCCTTCCGCGACAATCACGGCCTGCAGTGCGGCTATTGCACGCCGGGCATGATCATGTCGGCGATCGACATCGTGCAACGCCACGGTAGCCAGCTCGACGAGGCCACCGTCCGCCAGGAGCTCGAAGGCAATATCTGCCGCTGCACCGGCTACCACAACATCGTCAAGGCGGTGCTGGATGCGGCCGGACGCATGAAGGTTGCGCAGGCGGCCGAGTAAGGCCGCCCGCCTCGAACGAAGACCACCACTGCGGCTTTCGATGGAAAGCGCAGTCAAAATAATTCCGGTCGGGAGGACCAGACATGGGTGTTGAAGGTATCGGCGCGCGAGTCGTGCGCAAGGAAGACAAGCGTTTCATTACCGGCAAGGGCCGCTACGTCGACGACATCAAATTGGTGGGCATGACCCATGCCCATTTCATCAGAAGCCCGCACGCGCACGCCAAGGTGAAGAAGATCGACTCGTCCGCTGCGCTGAAGATGCCGGGCGTGGTCGCGGTGCTCACCGGACAGCAGCTGGTCGACGACAAGGTCGGCAACCTGATCTGCGGCTGGGCCATCACCTCCAAGGACGGCAGCCCGATGAAGATGGGCGCATGGCCGGCGATGGCGCCGGAGACGGTGCGCTTCGTCGGACAGGCCGTCGCGGTCGTGATCGCCGACAGCAAGAATCTGGCGCGCGACGCGGCGGAAGCTGTCGTCGTCGATTACGAGGAACTCCCCGCCGTCGCCGACGTCCACGCCGCGATCAAGGCCGGCGCGCCGCAGCTTCACCCTGAAGCGCCCGGCAACCAGGTCTATGACTGGGTGATCGGCGACGAGGGCGCCACGGATGCGGCTTTCGCCAAGGCCGCCAATGTCGTGAAGCTCGACGTCACCAACAACCGCCTCGCGCCGAACGCGATGGAGCCGCGCGCGGCGATCGCCGATTATGATGCCGCGGAAGAGCATTTCACGCTCTATACGACGTCGCAGAACCCGCACGTCGCCCGCCTCGTGCTGTCGGCGTTCTACAACATCGCCCCCGAGCACAAGCTGCGGGTGATCGCGCCCGACGTCGGCGGCGGCTTCGGCTCCAAGATCTTCATCTATCCCGAGGAGATGGTGGCGCTGTGGGCCTCGAAGAAGGTCGGCCGTCCCGTGAAATGGACCGGCGACCGCACCGAGGCCTTCCTCACCGATGCGCATGGCCGCGACCATGTCACCCATGCCGAAATGGCGTTCGACGCCAGCAACAAGATCACCGGCCTCAAGGTGAAGACCTACGCCAATTTCGGCGCCTACATGTCGCTGTTCTCCTCGTCGGTGCCGACCTATCTCTACGCGACGCTGTTGTCGGGCCAGTACAACATCCCGGCAATCCATGCCGAGGTGATCGGGGTCTACACCAACACCACGCCGGTCGACGCCTATCGCGGCGCGGGCCGCCCCGAGGCGAGCTATCTGATCGAGCGGCTGATGGAGACGGCCGCGCGGCAGCTGAAGGTCGATCCGGCCGCACTGCGCCGGACCAACTTCATCACCCAGTTCCCGCACCAGACGCCCGTGATCATGGCCTACGACACCGGCGACTTTAACGCCTCGCTCGACGCGGCGATGAAGGCGATCGACTATGCCGGCTTCGCTGCGCGCAAGGCCAAGGCCAAGGCGGACGGCAAGCTGCGCGGCATCGGCGTGTCCTGCTACATCGAGGCCTGCGGCATCGCGCCGTCGAAGGCCGTCGGCAGCCTGGGTGCCGGCGTCGGTCTTTGGGAATCCGCCGAGGTCCGCGTCAACCCGGTCGGCACGATCGAGATCCTCACGGGCTCGCACAGCCACGGCCAGGGTCACGAGACGACGTTCTGCCAACTCGTCGCGGAGCGCCTGGGGGTTCCGATCAGCCAGGTCTCGATCGTCCATGGCGACACCGACAAGGTGCAGTTCGGCATGGGCACTTACGGCTCGCGCTCGGCGGCCGTCGGCCTCACCGCGATCCTGAAGGCCATGGAGAAGATGGAGTCCAAGGCCAGGAAGATCGCCGCCCATGCGCTGGAAGCGTCGGAAGCCGACATCGTCATCGAGAACGGCGAGTTCAAGGTGACCGGCACCGACAAGGCGATCGCCTTCCCGATGGTCGCGCTCGCGGCCTACACCGCGCACAACCTGCCTGACGGGATGGAGCCGGGCCTGAAGGAAAGCGCCTTCTATGACCCGACCAACTTCACCTTCCCGGCCGGCACGTATATCTGCGAGCTCGAGGTCGATGCCGGCACCGGCAAGACGAGTTTCGTCAACTTCGTCGCCGCCGACGATTTCGGCCGGCTGATCAACCCGATGATCGTCGAGGGACAGGTCCATGGCGGCCTCGCCCAGGGCATCGGGCAGGCCCTGCTCGAGCACGCGATCTACGATGCCAATGGCCAGCCGGTCACGGCCTCGTTCATGGACTACGCCATGCCGCGCGCCGACGACCTGCCCTCGTTCAACCTCTCCCACACCACGACCCTGTGCCCGGGCAATCCGCTCGGCATCAAGGGCTGCGGTGAGGCCGGCGCGATCGGCGCCTCTGCGGCCGTGATCAATGCGATCACGGATGCGATCGGCAAGAACAACCTGGAAATGCCCGCAACCCCCGACCGGGTGTGGCGCACGATCCACGCGGCTTGACCACCATCGTCATTCCGGGGCGACGCGAAGCGTCGAACCCGGAATCTGGAGCTACGAATTCAACCTCGAGATTCCGGGTCTGCACCTTCGGCGCATCCCGGAATGACAGAGAAAAGATTTCAGGAGCATCAAAGATGTACCAGACAACCTATCATCGCGCTTCCTCGGTCGACGAAGCCGTCAGCCTGTTCGGCAAGAGCAGCGAGGCAAAATTCCTCGCCGGTGGCCAAACGCTGCTGCCGGTCATGAAGCAGCGCCTCGCCAGTCCCTCGGACGTGATCGACCTCGGCAAGATCAAGGACATGATCGGGGTCGAGGCCTCCGGCGACACGCTGACCATCAAGGCCGCCACGCCGCATTACGACGTCGCGACCAGCGACACCGTGAAGAAGGCGATTCCGGCGCTCGCCTATCTCGCGTCGCTGATCGGCGACCCCGCCGTGCGCTACCGCGGCACGATCGGCGGCTCGCTCGCCAACAACGACCCCGCCGCGGATTATCCGGCCGCGACGCTGGCGCTCGGCGCCACCGTGAAGACCAACAAGCGGTCGATCTCGGCGGAGGATTTCTTCAAGGGCCTGTTTACGACGGCGCTCGAGGACGGCGAGATCATCACCGCCGTGTCGTTCCCGGTTCCGGCGAAAGCGGGCTACGCGAAATTCCCGCATCCGGCCTCGCGCTTTGCGCTGACCGGCGTGTTCGTCGCGCAGACGAAGTCGGGCGAGATCCGCGTCGCCGCGACCGGTGCCTCGCAGAGCGGCGTGGTGCGGGTGCCCGCGATCGAGGCCGCGCTGAAGGCGAACTGGTCGCCGTCGGCGATCGACGGCGTGACGATTTCGGCGAGCGGACTTCTGTCCGATATCCACGGCACGTCAGAGTACCGCGCCAACCTCATCAAGGTGATGGCGCAGCGCGCGGTGGCGGCGTCCGGCTGACGATGCCGCTCTAGCGACTGAACACAAATTTTCCGCGGCGCGCAGAAATGCGCGCCGCTTTTATTATGCGCCCATGCATGAAAACCGCTTGCCTCGCTGGCGGGAAGGCGAGAAAAGTTAATCAGCCAATTAACTCGCCCCCAAGAGCAACGTCAGAGGCGTTTGCCGGATCATCGGCATTTGCCCGCGACCCGAGGAAACAACAACGTGCTCGACAAATCAGCCCCCACCTCGTCCGTCCGCTCCTCCGGTCCGCTCTCCGGCTTCCGCATCGTCGAATTCGCCGGCATCGGGCCCGGCCCGTTCGCCTGCATGATGCTGGCCGACATGGGTGCCGACGTCGTCACGCTCGACCGTGTCGGCGCCAGGAAGAGCATGAAGTCGGTGGCCGGGCGCGGCCGCAAGGTGATCGAGCTCGACCTCAAGGACAAGGCGGCGATCGCGGAGGTGCTCGACCTGCTTGCCAGCGCCGATGCGCTGGTCGAAGGTTTTCGTCCCGGCGTGATGGAGCGACTCGGGCTCGGCCCTGACATTGTGCTCGCGCGCAACCCAAAGCTCGTCTACGGCCGCATGACCGGCTGGGGCCAGGAAGGCCCGCTCGCCAACGCCGCCGGCCACGACATCAACTACATCTCCATCACCGGCGCGCTCGCCGCGATCGGCACCAAGGAAGCACCGGTGCCGCCGCTCAATCTGGTCGGCGATTTCGGCGGCGGCGCGCTCTATCTCGTCGTCGGCGTGCTCGCGGCGCTCCTCGAAGCCTCGAGGTCCGGCAAGGGCCAGGTGGTCGACGCGGCGATGTGCGACGGCGCGGCGTCGCTGATGTCGTTCTTCTTCGACATGACCACGATCGGCCGCTGGACCGAAGGGCGCAACCAGAACTTCCTCGACGGCGGCGCGCATTTCTACGGTGTCTACGAATGCGCCTGCGGCCATTTCGTCTCGATCGGTTCGATCGAGCCGCAATTCTACGCGCTGCTGCGCCAGCACGCGGGCCTCTCCGACGCCGATTTCGACGCGCAGATGGACCGCAAGGCCTGGCCGGCGCTGAAGGAAAAGCTGAAAGCCGTGTTCAAGAGCAAGACGCGCGAGGACTGGTGCAAGATCATGGAAGGCACCGACATCTGCTTCGCGCCGGTGCTGACCATGTCGGAGGCGACGCAGCATCCGCACATGGTCGCCCGGCAGGTGTTCGTCGAACGCCACGGCGTGAAACAGCCCGCGCCGGCGCCGCGATTCTCACGCACACCATCCGCGGTGCGCGAGCCGGAGGGCGCGGAGATTGGTGCGGTGACGAAGGCGTGGCAGAGGTAGAGTCTCCGCCGCCGCACCGCACTCCGCCGTCGTCCCGGCGAAGGCCGGGACCCATAACCACAGGATGTGGTTTTGCGAAGACTAGGAGTTACCAGCCGCGCGCCACAACTTCTCCCTGGGGTTATGGGTCCCGGCCTTCGCCGGGACGACACCTGTTGTGACGCTGCAGTCTGGCTAGAAGTGCGAGCCCTACGCCGCGTCATCCACCTTCAGCACGCCGCGCCGGATCTGGTCCTCCTCGATCGATTCGAACAGGGCCTTGAAGTTGCCCTCGCCAAAACCGTCGTCGCCCTTGCGCTGGATGAACTCGAAGAAGATCGGGCCGATCGCGTTGGCGGAGAAGATCTGGAGCAGCACCTTGGTCTGGCCGCCGTCGACGACGCCTTCGCCGTCGATCAGGATGCCGTTCTTCTGAAGCCGCGCGACGTCCTCACCATGCTTCGGCAGGCGCGCGTCGATCCGCTCGAAATAGGTGTTTGGCGGCGACGGCATGAAGGGCAGGCCGGCTTCGCGCAGGCCTTCGATGGTGGGGTGGATGTCGCGGCAGCCGCAGGCGATGTGCTGGATGCCCTCGCCGCGATAGATATTCAGATATTCCTCGATCTGGCCGGAATCGCCGGCGTCCTCGTTGATCGGAATCCGGATCTTCCCGTCGGGGCTGGTCAGCGCGCGCGAGAACAGGCCGGAGGCGCGGCCCTCGATATCGAAGAAGCGGATCTGGCGAAAGTTGAACAGCTTTTGGTAGAAGCCCGTCCACACATCCATGCGGCCGCGATGGACGTTGTGGGTGAGGTGGTCGAGATAGAACAGGCCGGCACCAGCCGGCTTGGGATCGCGCGCGCCAAGCCATTCGAACTCGGCGTCGTAGGCCGAGCCCTTGGCGCCGTAGCGGTCGACGAAATAGAGCAGGCTGCCGCCGATGCCCTTGATCGCGGGCACGTCGAGCGTCTTCTGCGCCGATGACACATCCGCGGGCTCGGCGCCGAGCGCGATCGCGCGGTCATAGGCCGCCTTCGCGTCGACGACGCGAAACGCCATCGACGGGGCACAGGGACCGTGCGCGGCGACGAAATCATAGCCGTGGGTGCCGGGCTCCTCGTTGACGAGATAGTTGATGTCGCCCTGGCGATAGACCGTGATTGCCTTGGTCTTGTGGCGCGCGACGGGCGCGTAGCCCATCAGCTTGAACAGCGCGTGCAGCTCGCCCGGATTGGGATGTGCATATTCGACGAACTCGAACCCGTCGGTGCCCATCGGATTGTCGGCGGTGATGGTGGCCGGCGGTGCATCGTGCGGAAACGGACCCATGCTGCTCTCCCAAATGGCTGCTGGGAGGAACTATCCTTCATGGGACGCGCAAGAGGCGTGCAAACGGGACGCCTTTTGGCTATCATATGCATGATCTGTGCATCAAATGGATAAAACGCGCATGATTTCGGTGGACGCTTTCGACCTCAAGATCCTCGGCGCGCTCCAGGACGACGGCCGCCTCACCAACCAGGAGCTCGCCGATCTCGCCGGTCTCTCGGCCTCGCAATGCTCGCGCCGGCGGATGCGGCTGGAGGAGGAGAAGGTGATATCGGGCTATCACGCCGATCTTTCCAGCGAGGCACTCGGCTTCGGGGTGATCGCCTTCATCCAGGTGGGGCTCGCGACCCACTCGCCGGACAATTCCAAGCGGTTCCGCGCGCTGGTCAACCGCATCGACGAGATCCAGGAGGCCTATTCGCTGACGGGCGATGCCGATTACGTGCTGAAAGCCGTGCTGCGCGATTTGAAAGGCCTCTCCAACCTCGTCAACGACGTGTTGATGCCGCACCAGAGCGTGGCGCATGTCCGCTCCTCGATCGTGCTCGACCGGCTGAAGGAGAGCACGCGGCTGCCGCTGAGGGAGCTGAAGCCTGGCTGAAATCGAGGGAACTACGGCATTCGCGCGTCACGCACCGTCTGCGATGATCCAGCCGATCCGGAGATTCGACCATGGCCCTCCAGCTTCGACCGAACTGCGAATATTGCGACCGCGACCTGCCGCCCGATGCAACGGATGCGCGGATCTGCTCCTATGAATGCACGTTCTGTGCGGACTGCGTCGAGACCAAGCTCTCCAACGTCTGCCCGAACTGCGGCGGCGGCTTTGCCCCGCGCCCGATCAGGCCGACGCAGGAATGGCGGCCAGGCGTATGCGTGACGAAGCACGCGCCGTCGGACAAGCGGGTGCATTTGAAGTACAGCGCGGAGGATGTCGCGGCGCATTGCGCGCGGATCCGCGACGTGCCGCCGGAGAGGCGGTGAGCTGCTTCCACATCGTCATTGCGAGCGCAGCGAAGCAATCCAGACTATCTCCGCGGAGACAGTCTGGATTGCTTCGTCGCTTCGCTCCTCGCAATGACGGAGTTTGTGGCGACGACGGAGTTCACTCCGCCGCCAGAATCGTCCCCTCGACCGCGCCAAAGCCGACGCGATAGCCGTTGCCCTGGCACCAGCCGCGCATGACGAGGCTGTCGCCGTCCTCCAGGAACGAGCGCTTGATGCCGCCGGGCAATTCGACCGGCTCGGTGCCGTTCCAGCTGATCTCGAGCAGGCTGCCGCGCTGGTTCTTCTCCGGGCCGGAGATGGTGCCGCTGCCGAGGAGATCGCCGACGTTCATGGCGCAGCCCGAGGAGGCGTGGTGCATGAGCTGCTGCACCGACGACCAGTACATGTACTTGAAATTGGTGCGGCTGATGCCCGTGGGCGCGTTCGCGCCGCCGGGCCGCAACGAAACATCGAGCTCGATGCTGTAATTCTGCGGCTTGGCCTGCTTGAGATAGTCGAGCGGCGCCGGCTCCTGCTCCGGCCCCTTCAGGCGGAACGGCTCCAGCGCCTCGCGCGTCACCACCCACGGGCTGATCGAGGTCGCAAACGCTTTTGCCAGGAACGGACCGAGCGGCACGTACTCCCATTGCTGGATGTCGCGCGCGCTCCAGTCGTTGAGCAGGACGAAACCGAAGATCATCTCTTCGGCCTGGCTCTCAGTAAGCATGCCGCCCATGGCTGAGGGCTGGCCGACCACGACACCCATCTCCAGCTCGAAATCGAGCCGCTTGCATGGCCCAAAGCTCGGCACGTCGACATTCGGCGGCTTCAACTGCCCGCGCGGGCGCTTCACGCTGGTGCCGGAGACCACGACGGTGGAGGCGCGGCCGTTATAGGCGATCGGCATATGCAGCCAGTTCGGCTGGAGCGCGTTGTCCTTGCCGCGGAACATAACGCCGACATTGGTGGCGTGCTCCCTGGAGGAATAGAAATCGGTATAGCCGGAGACCGCGAACGGCATGTGCAGCCTGGCATCGCGCATCGGCACCAGGGCCTGCTTGCGCAGCTCCTCATTGTCGCGCAGCTCCGGATGATCCGCGCGCAAGAGTTCGCTGATCCGCGCCCGCGTCTTCGCCCAGACCTTCGGCCCCAGCGCCATGAACGGATTGAGCGAGGGCCCGGAGAACACGCCGAGCGCGCCAACATCGAGACGCGAGTCCTGCTCGATCTCCCAGAGATCGAGCACGTAATTGCCGATCGCGACGCCGACCCGCGGCGTCGGGTTGGCCGCGGTCGAGAACACGCCATAGGGCAGGTTCTGGATCGGGAAGTCGGAGGCGGGATCGACGTCGATGAAGGAGCGGAGGCTGGGGTCGTTGGGGTGGGGCACAGGAGTCTCCAATCAGATAGTCGTCATGCCCGGGCTTGACCCGGGCATCCATCATTTCGAAGAGGGATGGATCGCCGGGTCAAGCCCGGCGATGACGAGCAACAAAACGTCACGGCTTGTTCGGATCGAACCGCTTCTCCAGGCCCTTCCAGCAATCCGCGTAATCGTCCTGAAGCGTCGACGAATTCGCAGCATGCGCGGTGACGCGCTGTGGGTAGCGGGTCTCGAACATGAAGGCCATCGTGCCGGTCAGCTTCACCGGCTTCAATTCGCCATTGCTGGCATGCTCGAACGCGTCGCGGTCGGGGCCGTGCGGCAGCATGCAATTGTGCAGGCTGATGCCGCCGGGGACGAAGCCTTGCGGCTTGGCGTCGTAGACGCCGTAGATCAGGCCCATGAACTCGCTCATGATGTTCATGTGGTACCAGGGCGGCCGGAAGGTGTTGTCGGCGACCATCCAGCGCTCCGGGAAGATCACGAAATCGATGTTCGCGGTGCCCGCGGTCTCCGACGGCGAGGTGAGCACCGTGAAGATCGAGGGATCGGGATGGTCGAAGCCGATCGCGCCGACGGGAGAGAAGGTGCGCAGATCGTATTTGTACGGCGCGTAATTGCCGTGCCAGGCGACGACGTCGATCGGCGAATGGGCGAGCTGCGTCTTGAACAGCGCGCCGCCCCATTTCACGTAGAGCTCGGTCGGCGTGTCCTTGTCCTCGTAATTCGCCACCGGGGTGAGGAAGTCGCGCGCATTGGCGAGGCAATTGGCGCCGATCGGGCCGCGCTCCGGCAGCGTGAAGGCGCCGCCGTAATTCTCGCAGAGATAACCGCGCGCCGGCCCGTTCGGAATCTCGACGCGGAACTTGACACCGCGCGGAATCACCACGATCTCGCCGGGCTCGGCGTCGATGCGGCCGAATTCGGTGACGAGCCGCAGATTGCCCTGCTGGAGCACGAACATCAGCTCGCCGTCGGCATTGTAGAAATGCTGGTCCACCATCGACCTGGTGATGAGGTAGACATGCGCGGCCATGCCGGCCTGCGTGTTGACGTCACCGGCGGTCGTCATGGTCTGCACGCCCTGGAGGAAGGTCATGTCCTCCTTCGGGATCGGCGCCGGGTCCCAGCGCAGCTGCGCGATCGGCAAATCATTCTCGTGGCAGGGCGCCGAGCGCCACAGGCCGGCGTCGGCCTTCTCGAAACGGCCGGAGTGCTTCACCGAGGGGCGGATGCGATAGAGCCAGGAGCGCTCATTGGTGCCGCGCGGCGCGGTGAAGGGCGAGCCCGAGAGCTGCTCGGCATAAAGCCCGTAAGCGCAGCGCTGCGGCGAGTTGCGCCCGATCGGCAGCGCGCCCGGCAGCGCCTCGGTCTCAAAACTGTTGCCGAAGCCGGACATGTAGCCCGGCGTGACCTGGGCCGAGCTGCGGATGATCTGATCGGGCGAGGTATTGATGTTCATGATTATCCTCCTCCTTGCAGGGCGGCCCACATCTCCTGGTCGCGCTTGTCGGTCCAGATCACGGGATCGTCGATCCCCGACGCTTCGTCATAGGCGCGCGACACGTTGAACGGCAGGCAGTGCTCGTAGATGGAGAAGCTGTGGAATTTCGGATCCATCACCTCGCGCGTCGCCGCCATCGATTCCTTCAGCGTGCGACCCTTCGCGACCGAGATTTCGGCTGCGCCATAGAGCGAGGTGACGAAGTCGCGCGTCATCGCGATGGCTTCGCGCACGGTGGCGGTCCCCTTCAGCGCGTCACCGCGGCCCGGCGCGATCGCCCTGGGATTGAAGTTGCGGATCTCGTTCAGCGTCAGCGGCCATTCGCGCAAATGCGCGTCGCCGCAATAGCAGGCCGAGTGATACTCGATGAGGTCGCCGGAGAACATCACTTCCGCATCCGGCACCCAGGCGACGATGTCGCCCGAGGTGTGGCCGGCCCCTAACTGCATCAGGCGAACCTCGCGCTTGCCGAGATAGATCGACATCTCGCCCTCGAAGGTGAGCGTTGGCCAGGTCAGGCCGGGAATGCTCTGCGCATCCTGGAACAGGCGCGGGAAGCGGCCGTATTCGGAATCCCAATCCTGCTTGCCGCGTTCCTCGATGAGGCGATAGGTCTCCTGCGAGGCAACGATGCCCTGCGCCTTGTAGGCAGAGGCCCCCAGCACGCGCACGGCGTGATAGTGCGACAGCACGACATATTTGATCGGCTTGTCGGTGACGGTGCGGACCCGCTCGATGACCTTGTTGGCCATCGCCGGCGTGGCCTGCGCGTCGAACACGAGGCAGCCGTCGTCGCCGACAATGATGGCGGTGTTGGGATCGCCCTCGGCGGTGAAGGCGTAGAGATCGGTGCCGATCTCCGAGAAGGTGATCTTCTTCTCGGCGAGATCGCCGGTGGATGCGAAGTTCTTCGCCATCAAATTCATCCTCAGGTCTTTGGGTTATTGTTGTTGCTGTTGTTGCTGCGCGCCGTCGATCATGCGGCGCTTCGCGAGCCCGATCGCCTCCCGCAGCACGTCGATGTCACCGATATGGTTGGCGAGGATCAGCACCAGCGCCGCGTCGAAATCGGCACTCTGCTCGTCAGTGAAGCCGCGATGCGCTTCGACGATGGCGCGAAAGGCATCGTCAGGCCGCGCGAAGTTGGAGCTGGTTGAAAGCGGCATGCGAATCCTCAATTCAAGCCTTTCAATTCAATCCTTGGGCCCGCGACAACGCGGCCGCGATCGCCGCGCGCGTCGGATGGCGGAAGCGCGCGGCAACGTAGCCATCGGGCCTGAGCAGATAGGCAGCACCCGCCTCGGCGTCGTAGCGCTTTGCGACGAGGCCCAAGGGATCGGCAAGCCCGCCCTCGCCGCCGATGCGGATATCCTTCACGCCCTCGGGCGCGCCGACCTGCGCGCCATTGCTGAACGACAGCAAGGTGAAGTCCGTTCCACCCTTGCGGAATGCATCCGTCAGATAGGCCTGCTCGCCCGCACTCGACGAGACGGGCGCATCGGGCATGGAGCAACCGGGCGACGGTCCGCCGTGCCACGCATCCGCATCGGGCGACGACAGCGACGTATCATAGCTGCACGGCACCGAGAGCCGGCCGCCGTTGACCATGCGCTTGCCGAACTCGGTCTCCTTGGCGAGCGACAGCACCGCCTTGCGCAGCCGCGCCTCCTGGTGCGAGTTCGGCGCCATGAAATCGGTCGAACGGGTCGATTCTCGGATGTTCTCGTCGGCCGCCAGGCTGCGCTCGACATGGTAGCTCTCCAGCAGGCTCGCGGGCGATTTGCCGCGCAGCACGCGATCGAGCTTCCAGGACAGGTTTTCCGCGTCCTCGAGTCCCGAATTGGCGCCGCGCGCACCGAAGGGCGAGACCTGATGCGCGGAGTCGCCGGCAAAGACCACACGGCCATGGATGAAGCGGTCCATCCGCCGGCACTGGAATTTGTAGAGCGAGATCCATTCGAATTCGAACTTGTCGTGGCCCAGCATGCGCGCAATCCGCGGCCGCACGTTTTCCGGCTTCTTCTCGACAACGGGATCGGCGTAGCGATTGAGCTGGAGGTCGATGCGCCAGACGTCGTCGGGCTGCCGGTGCAGCAGCGCCGAGCGGCCGGCATGAAACGGCGGATCGAACCAGAACCAGCGCTCGGTCGGGAATTCCGCCGTCATCTTGACGTCGGCGATCAGGAACTGGTCCTCGAAGACCTGGCCGGCGAACTCGGCGCCAACCATCTGCCGGAGCGACGACCGCGCGCCGTCGCAGGCGACGACATATTGCGCGTGCAGGCGGTAGGCGCCCTCCGGCGTCTCGATCGTCAGCGCGACGGAATCGTTGCGCTGCTCGAGCGCCGTCACCTTGTTGCGCCAGCGCAGGTCGACCTCAGGCAAATCGCTGATGCGATCGACCAGATAGGCCTCGGCATAATATTGCTGCAGATTGATGAAGGCCGGCCGCTTGTGACCGTCTTCCGGCAGCAGGTTGAACTGGTAGAGCTGGGATTCGCCGTGGAAAATGCGGCCGACGCTCCACACCACGCCCTTCTCGACCATGCGGTCGCCGACGCCGAGCCGGTCCCAATATTCCAGCGAGCGTTTCGAGAAGCAGATCGCGCGCGAGCCTTCGCCGATGCGGTCGGCATCATCCAGAAGGACGACGCTCTGGCCACGCTGCGCGAGATCGATCGCGAGCGACAGCCCGACCGGGCCCGCGCCGACAATCACGACCGGATGCTCGGCCGTGCCATGGCCGGGACGATCCTGATCGGGGTGGCGGCGATAGCCGAATTGGGTCTTCGCTTGAAAGGTCTTGGCTTGAACGGTCTTGGCCTGATGCGTATCGACCTGCGCCATGCGCTAACCTCGGCTCTGGTCAGGAGAGGGCTGATCTGCTAGATAGTCTCACGTGCAACTATTTTGGACCGGAGCCGGCCGGCCGTCAACTGGAATTCGGAGCACAAGCCTTGGCGAGAACATCCAGCGATGCGGTGCTGAAGAGACAAGAGACGGGCGAGGCGTCGCCGCGGCCAAAAACACGGCTCGACCTGTTCAAGTTCGTGCCGTTCCGCCTCAACCGGCTTGCGGCGGAGGTGAGTTCCGCGCTCGCGGTCGAGTATCAGGAGCGTCACGGCCTCGACATTCCCGCCTGGCGCGTGATCGCGACGCTCGGCTTCCGCAACGATGCCTGTAGTGCGCAATACATCTCGCAATGCACCCGCACGCACAAATCCACCATCAGCCGCGCGGTGACCATGCTGTTGCACGAGGCGCTGATCGAGCGGGTCGAGAACGAAGCCGACCGCCGCGAATTCCGTCTGCAACTGACGAAGAAAGGCCGCGCACTCTACGAAGAGCTGTTCCCGCAATTGCTGCGGCGGGAGGACGAGATCCTCGCCTGCCTTTCGGCGCAGGAGCGCAAGCAGCTCTCGGCGCTGCTCGGCAAGATCGAACAGAGCCTCGACCTGATCCAAACCAGCGAAGAGGCCGACGCCAAGCAGGCGTATTAGTCTCGCCTGTCATTCCGGGGCGCCGCGAAAGCGGCGAACCCGGAATCTCGCGCCGCAACTTCTGGATTCCGGGTTCGCGCTACGCGCGCCCCGGAATGACGCTACCGCGTCATTTCACAAACGACTTTGACGGCGGCAGATGCAGCGCCCAGGCATCGACCTTGTCGCTGGCACGCGGATAGATCTCCGTCACGATCGGATCGTGGCCGGGAATGAACCTGTCGGGATGGCCGGCGAGACGCTCGATCGTCTCCCAGCCAACCGCCATGTCACCGACATTGTAGACGATCGGGAACGGGCTGCGGCGCTGGAGATTGGCGTAGTAATGCGCGGCGTCGGAGGCCAGCACCACCGGCCCGCGCGCGGTCTCGACCTTGACCACCTGCAAGCCGTCGGAATGGCCGCCGACACGGTGCACGGTGACGCCGGGCGCGATCTCGCCATCACCGGAATAGAAGGTGACACGCTCGCCATAGACATGGCGCACCATCTGCGTGACGTGTTCGACCGAGAATGGATGTCGCAGCAGTCCGTTGCACATGCAGCGGCCGGTCGCGTAGGCCATCTCGCGCTCCTGGAGATGGAAGCGCGCGTTCGGGAAGCGGTCGAGATTGCCCGCGTGGTCGTAATGCAGATGCGTCACGATGATGTCGCGAATACTCGACGCCGCGACACCGAAGCGCTCCAGCGCATCGACCGGATTGAGCGTCAGCTTGCGCGCCCGCGCACTCGCCTCCTCGGCATTGAAGCCGGTGTCGACCAGGATGTCGCGCCCGCCGCCGCGGATCAGCCAGACGAAATAGTCGAGGTCCTGCGCCGCACTGTCATGCGGATCCGGCGCCAGGAAGTTCATGTTGGGGGTGCGCGGCGACATCGTCGCATAGCGCAGTGCGTAGATTTCGTAGGCGTTTCCCATGGTTCTGCTTTTGGTTTTCTTTTTTGTGAGTGGACCTTCGGGGAGGCACGAGCGCACCAAGCCATTGTCCGCCGGAAAGGTCAAACGCCACGCGTGATGCGTGGAGGCCCGCTCCAATGTGAGACCAATCACATTTTCGGCGCCAAGACTCCCGTAAACATGACTCCCCTAACATGGGTCCCCAATCATGGGTGCCCTGACATGGCCGCTGTAATGCCCAACCAGATCGCCTCGAGCCCAACCATGATGGCCGGTTCATTCCCCGCGTGGCGCACCCACGCGTTGCGGTCAATCGTCGCGATAATGCCGAATCTCCAAGCGGTTGACGCCCCCTCTCCGCGGTTTGATAATGCACATTGCGTAAGTTAAGGTCGCCACGGCGCAAGCTGGAACGGCGCCTTTTTGGCTGGACCGCGCTGATTATGAAAATTCGCTTCCTTTTCCTTCTTCCCTTGCTCGTTTCGCTCGTCCCGACCGCGCCGTCGCTTGCGGCCGGCGACCGACATGCGCTGGTCATCGGCAACGCCAAATATCCGGATGCAGACGCCCCGCTGAAGGAGCCGCTCAACGACGCCCGTGACATCGCCGACGAGCTCAAGCGCGACGGCTTTTCGGTCGAAATCGGCGAGAACCTGACCGGCGACGGCATGCGCCGCGCCTTCGACAAGCTCTACGGCAAGATCAAGCCTGGCTCGGTGGCGCTGATATTCTTCAGCGGTTTCGGCATCCAGTCGGCGCGCCAGAGCTACATGCTGCCGGTCGACGCGCAAATCTGGACCGAATCCGACGTGCGCCGCGACGGTTTCAGCCTGGAAGCCGTCCTCGGCGAGCTCAACACCCGCGGCGCCGGCGTCAAGATCGCGCTGGTCGATGCCTCCAGGCGCAACCCGTTCGAGCGCCGGTTCCGCAGCTTCTCGGCCGGCCTGACCCCGGTCATCGCGCCGAACGGCACGCTGGTGATGTATTCGGCGGCGCTGGCCTCGGTGGTCTCGGATGCCGGCGGCGAGCACAGCCTGTTCGTCCAGGAACTGCTGAAGGAAATCCGCGTCCCCGACCTGATGGCCGAGGAGACGCTGAACCGCACCAAGATGGGCGTCACCCGCGCCTCGCGCGGTGAGCAGGTGCCGTGGATATCCTCTTCATTGGCCGAAGATTTCTCGTTCATTCCGGGAGCCGGCGGATCGCGTCCGACAACGCCGCCGGCCGCGCCCCCCGCTCCGCCGCCCGTCGTCGCCAATAACCCGCCGCCGGCACCACCCGCGCCGCCATCACTGCCTCCGCCGCCGAAGCCGGCCGACACGGCAGCCGCACCGGCTCCCGCTCCCGCGCCCGCACCCGTACCGGCCCCATCGCCGAAGCCGCAGGTCGAGGCCGCCTTGCCCCCGCCGCCACCGCCGGTGAAACCGGCCGATCCCGCTCCTGCGCCGAATGCGGACGCCGGGCCTAGCGCGGCCGCGCTGGCGGAGGACCCCACCATCAAGGGCCTGACGGCCAAGATCGCGGCCAATCCTGATGACGTGAACGCGCTGTACCGGCGCGGCCAGGTCTATGCCAGCAAGGGCGCCTACAACCTCGCCATCAAGGATTTCGACGACACGCTCCGGATCAACTCGAAGGACGTCGAGGCGCTGAACAACCGCTGCTGGACCCGCACCGTGGTCGGCGATCTCCAGGCCGCGCTGAAGGATTGCAACGAAGCGCTGCGGCTGCGGCCGAACTTCGTCGATGCGCTGGACAGCCGGGGGCTGGTCAATCTGAAATCGGGGGCGGTGAAGAACGCCATCGCCGATTTCGATGCGGCCCTGAGGATCAATCCGCGCCTCACCTCCTCGCTGTACGGACGGGGCCTCGCCAAGCAGCGTAACGGCTCCGCCCAGGAAGGGGCGCTGGACATCGCCAATGCCAAGGCGATGGATCCGAACATCGTTCAGGAATTCGCAAGCTACGGAGTCCGCTAGTATTTTTTTGAGTTGAGGCGGCGGACGCCTCGAACCCTCGGCCGCCCAAAACAGACTAAAGGGACGGATGCCGCAGGCGGCCTTTCCCGGGGGGCCTATTGCAGGAAATTTGGAACCACGCAGGTCAGCTGCGCAGGAGGGACTGGCAATGAGATTGGCTGCAAAAGGACTTACCGCAATCCTGTCCATCATGGCCATTGGCGCCGCGCTGTCGCTGCCGGCCTCACCCGCATTCGCCGCCGACGACGGCAACAGCAAGAACGTCACCGAGGACGAGATCGTCCGCGCACTGGCGCCGCCGCAGAAGAAGCCGCTGACCCGCGGCCTCTCGATCGCGCCGCAGGCCGACCCCGCGCCGAGCGCGTCGGAGACCAAGCTGATCCAGTCCGTGCGCGGCCGCTCGACGCGCTCGCTGTCGTCGACCGAGCGCGAGGAAATCGCATCGGTCGCCAAGGACAAGCCGAACATCGATCTCGAGATCACCTTCGACTACAACTCCGCCAATATCAGCACCAAGTCGCTGGCTTCGGTGCAGGCGCTCGGTCGCGCGCTAACCAGCCCCGACCTCAAGGGATCGACCTTCGTGGTCGCCGGCCACACCGACGCCGCCGGTGGCGAGGCCTACAACCAGGACCTGTCGGAGCGCCGCGCAGATGCGATCAAGCGCTACCTCGTCGAGAAGTACAGCATATCCTCGACCGACCTCGTCACCGTCGGCTACGGCAAGAGCAAGCTGAAGGACCCGAGCCAGCCGATGGCCGAGGTCAACCGCCGCGTGCAGGTCGTCAACATGGAAAACAAGACCACCGCATCGAAGTAAGCACGACGCAATTCTTTGAAATGACCGTTCTTGATGTGGTGTAAAGTCTCGCTTCCAAAGCGCGTCCCGCAGCCTTGCGGGACGCCGCTTTGTTTCAGGGAAACGCTCTCAGCAGGCCTCGTGCGGATGGCCGTGAGCCAGGCCAGGACAATCCGGCGATGAACGTCTCCGACTATCTCAAGCCTGCCGGAACCGTGGCGTTCATCGTCGCGCTCGGCATCGGCTATTATCTGTTCGAGCATCGGCATCGCCCCGAGGCCAAGGAAACGCCGGGCGAGGCGCTCGTCATCGTGACGAAGTCGACCAATGCCTGCTTCTCCGACCTCGTTCGCGTGACCGGCTTCTTCGTGCCGCGCCGCGAGGCCGTGGTCGTCGCCGACCAGGAAGGTTCCAGGGTCACCGACCTCTTCGTCACCGAAGGGACCATGGTCACCGACAACCAGGAGCTGGCGCGCCTGACGGCACCGCCGCAGATCCCGGGCCAGCCGCAGCGACCCGGCCCGCAAGGCCCGATCTCGCTGAAGGCGCCGGCGCCGGGCCTCGTCACGGAAGTTCGCACCATCGTCGGCGCGCCCGCCTCGCCGCAGGCCGGCCCGATGTTCCGCATCGCCGTCAACAACGAGATCGAGCTCGACGCCCAGGTTCCGGCCGTGCACATGCCCAAGCTCAGCGCCGGCGCGACCGTGCGCATCAGCCGCGACGACGCGCCCGATTTGATCGGCCGGGTGCGGCTGGTTGCGCCCGAAATCGACCGCACCACCCAGCTCGGCCGCGTCCGCATCAGCGTCACCAACAATCCCTCGCTGAAGGTCGGCGTGTTCGCGCGCGCCTCGATCGACGCCAAGCGAAGCTGCGGCGTCGCGGTGCCCAAGACCGCGATCGACCATCTCACCGTGCAGGTCGTCAAGGGCAACACGATCGAGACGCGCAAGGTGCGGGTCGGGCTGTCGTCCGACACCGCGACGGAAATCCTGGAAGGGCTCGACGTCGGCGAAATCGTCGTGGCCGACGCCGGCTCTTCACTGCATGACGGCGACCAGATCAAGACCATGTTCGCCGATGAACTCGATCGCACGCGGGTACGCTGATGGCTCTCAATATCTCGGCATGGTCGATCCGGAATCCGCTGCCGTCGGTCGTCTTTTCGATCATCCTCCTGATCCTCGGCTGGACCTCCTTCGCCAAGCTCGCGGTGACGCGGCTGCCCTCGGCCGACATTCCCGTGATCTCGGTCGCGGTGTCGCAGTTCGGTGCGGCGCCCGCCGAGCTCGAATCCCAGGTCACCAAGACCATTGAAGACGCGGTCTCCGGCGTCGAGGGCGTCAGGCACATCACCTCCTCGATCACCGACGGCCTGTCGCTGACCACCATCCAGTTCGCACTGGAGACCAACACCGACCGCGCGCTCAACGACGTCAAGGACGCGGTGACGCGCGTTCGCTCCAACCTGCCGCAGAACGTCACCGAACCGCTGATCCAGCGCGTCGACGTGATCGGCCTGCCGATCGTCACCTATGCCGCGATCTCGCCCGGCAAGACGCCGGAGCAGCTCTCCTATTTCGTCGACGACGTGGTCAAGCGTGCGCTCCAGGGCGTGCGCGGCGTCGCCCAGGTCGAGCGCATCGGCGGTGTCGAGCGCGAGATCCTGGTCTCGCTCGATCCCGACCGCTTGCAGGCGATGGGCCTGACCGCCGTCAATGTCAACCAGAGCCTGCGCGGCACCAATGTCGACGTCGCCGGCGGCCGCGCCGAGATCGGCAAGAACGACCAGGCGATCCGCACCCTAGCCGGCGCCAAGACGCTGAGCGACCTCGCCGGCACCATGGTCCCGCTGTTCGGCGGCGGCGAGGTGCGGCTCGACGATCTCGGCACCGTCACCGACACCATCGCCGACCGCCGCACCTTCGCCCGCTTCAACGGCGAGCCGGTGGTCGCGCTCGGCATCAAGCGCTCCAAGGGCGCCAGCGACGTGAAGGTCGCCGACGCCGTGCAGAAGCGCATCGACGCGCTCAAGGCCGCCTATCCCGACGTCGACCTCAAGCTGATCGACACCTCGGTCGAATACACCAACGGCAATTACGAAGCGGCGATCTCGACCCTGTTCGAAGGCGCCATTCTCGCCGTCGTCATCGTGCTGCTGTTCCTGCGCGATCTGCGCGCCACCATCATCGCCGCGATCTCGCTGCCGCTGTCGATCTTCCCGGCATTCTGGGCGATGGACCTCCTCGGCTTCTCGCTCAACCTCGTCAGCTTCCTCGCCATCACGCTGTCGACAGGTATTCTCGTCGACGACGCCATCGTCGAGATCGAGAACATCGTGCGGCACATGAACATGGGCAAATCGCCCTATCGTGCCGCGCTGGAAGCCGCCGACGAGATCGGCCTCGCCGTGATCGCGATCTCGCTTACCATCATCGCGATCTTCGCCCCCGCGAGCTTCATGTCGGGCATCGCCGGACAGTTCTTCAAGCAGTTCGGCATCACCGTCTCGGTGCAGGTGTTCTTCTCGCTGCTCGCGGCGCGCTTCGTCACGCCGGTGCTGGCCGCCTACTTCCTCAAACACGGCCATCACGAGGAGCCGCCACCGGGCCGCGTGCTACGGTCCTATCACCGGATCGTGGCCTGGTCGGTGAAGCACTATTTCATCACGGTGCTGATCGGCTTCGGCATCTTCGCCGCCTCGATCTGGAGCATCACGCTGCTGCCGCAGGGCTTCCTGCCGGCGCAGGACAGCGCGCGCTCGCTGCTTGCCCTCGAGCTGCCGCCGGGCACCCAGCTCGCCTACACCGAAAAGGTCACCGAGGACATCGTCGCGCGGCTGCGCAAGCGGCCCGAGGTGAAGAGCATCTTCGTCGACGGCGGGCGCGTACCACCCGGCACCCAGGAAGTCCGGCGCGCCGCCCTGATCATCAACTACACGCCCAAGGGCGATCGCGACATCACCCAGCGCGAGCTGGAATTCTCGATCAGCCAGGAGCTGGAGAACATTCCCGACATCCGCTTCTGGTTCCTCGACGAAAACGGCCTGCGCGCGATCTCGCTGGTCGTAACCGGCGTCGACGCCAACATCGTCAACAACGTCGCCAGCGAGCTCGCGACGCAGATGAAGCGGATCCCGACCATCTCCAACGTGATCTCGGAAACCACGCTGGAGCGACCCGAGCTGCGCATCGAGCCGCGCGCCGATCTCGCCGCGCGCCTCGGTGTCTCCACAGAAAGCCTGTCGCAGACCATCCGCGTCGCCACCATCGGCGACGTCGGGCCTGCGCTCGCCAAGTTCGACGTCGGCGACCGCCTGGTGCCGATCCGGGTGCAGCTCGAGGACGCCGCGCGCGGCAACCTGAAGACGCTCGAGCAGTTGCGCGTGCCGCTCGGTGAGCGCGGCGAGAAGGGCGGCGTGCCGCTCTCGGTCATCGCCGACGTCAAGCTCGACCAGGGTCCGACCAGCATCAACCGCTACGACCGGGACCGCCAGGCCACCGTTGCCGCCGACCTCGTCGGCTCCGCGGCGCTCGGCGATGCCACCAAGAAGATCAACGAGCTGCCGGTGATGAAGAGCCTGCCGAAGGGCGTGAAGGTCTCACCCTCCGGCGACGCCGAAAGCCTGAACGAGCTGTCCGACGGCTTCGCCACCGCGATCACCGCGGGCCTGATGATGGTCTATGCCGTGCTGGTGCTGCTGTTCGGCACCTTCCTCCAGCCGATCACCATCCTGTTCTCGCTGCCGCTCTCGATCGGCGGCGCCATCGCGGCCCTGCTCGTCACCGGTAAGCAGCTCACCACGCCGGTGTGGATCGGCATCCTGATGCTGATGGGCATCGTCACCAAGAACGCGATCATGCTGGTGGAGTTCGCCATCGAGGCGATCCGCGACGGCAAGCCGCGCGAGGAAGCCATGATCGACGCCGGCATGAAGCGTGCCCGCCCGATCGTGATGACCACGATCGCAATGGCCGCCGGCATGATGCCGAGCGCGCTCGCGGTCGGCGCCGGCGGCGAATTCCGCTCGCCGATGGCGCTCGCGGTGATTGGCGGCCTGATCTTCTCGACCATCCTGTCGCTGGTGTTCGTGCCTGCGATGTTCATGGTGATGGACGATCTCGGCGCCCTGATCTGGCGCTTCGGCAAGCGGCTGATCGTGCACAGCGAGGACGCGGAGGTCCCCGGTCATCACGAAGTCTCGCCGGCGCAGCCGGCACCGAAGAACATCGTGCACCCGGCGGCGGAGTAGGGTTCGCGAGAGCCCCTACTCGTTCCGCGCGATCGCCGTCAGCTTGGTCATGTTCCTCAGCAGGATACGGCCGCGCTGAAGATCCAGGATCGCGTCCTTGCGCCAGGCCTGAAGCTGGCGGTTGACGCTTTCGCGGGCGGCGCCGACGAAGACGCCGAGCTGCTCCTGCGAGATATGCACCTCCGAGCCGAAATCGGCGGCGAGTGCGCAGAGCCGCCGCGCCAGCCGCACCGGCAGCGGCTGCAACATGGACTCTTCCATGCGCTCGCTCTGCCAGCGGATGCGCTGGCACAGCAGCGCGATGATCTTGATCGCGACCTTCGGCTCGCGCTCGAGGAAGGAAAGGAAGTCTTCCCGCCGCAGCACGAACAATTCGCTGGCTTCGCCCGCGGTCGCGTCCGCGGTGCGGTTCTGGCCGTCCAGCACCGCGACCTCGCCGAACAGGTCGCCCGGCCCCATGAAATTCAGCGTCAGCCGGCTGCCGTCGGAGGCGCCGGTCTCGATGCGGACCTGGCCGCGGCGCACACCGAACAGCGCGTCCCCGGCATCGCCCTTCTGGAACAGCACCTCGCCGTTCGCCAGATGCTGGGTGTGGCAGAGATTGGACAGCCGCTGGAGCTCGTCTGCGCCGAGATCGGCGAACATCGGGTTCATCTTCAGGATGACCGCAAATTCGGCCTGCTTGCTCATTTCAACTTCCTTGTGAATTTACCTGCCAATTTCGCCGGCAAATCGGCTGGAACCATCAACCTCCAGAATCGCGTAAAACCGCGCCGGAGAAGTGTGTCATAAGTCACATAACTTTGCAGCACCCCCTGACTATTTTTGACCGCTTGGAGCGGCTTCCCGTCCCGGGATAAACTCACGCGCATAGGACGGGTGAGCGGCCGGGTTCGGCACCGTGCGTCCGTCGTTGGAAAGTCGACATGAGAGCAGTGAAATTCGCCGGCGCCGCGGTCGCCGCTATCATCATCGTGATCGCGGTTCTCCTCGTGGTCGGGATCCCATCGGGCTTCCTGACCTCGACGATTGCGTCGCGGGTCGAGAGCGCGACAGGCTATCGCCTGTCGATCGATGGCACCACCAGGATCAGCCTGTGGCCGACGCTGAACGTCACCTTGAACGATCTCACGCTTCAGGATCCGAAGGACCGCAGCGGCATCACGCGCCTCACGGTCGACAGCGTGCAGGCCGACATGTCGCTCGCGAGCGTCTGGTCGGGCCGCCCGAAGATCAGCGAGCTCGTCGTCACCCGTCCCGTGCTCTACCAACCGCTGCTGCGTGAGCGCCTGCCCAACCCCGGTGCCTCGTCGAAGCCGCTCGCGCTCGACACGGATGGCGCGACCATCGACCGCGTCAAGATCACCGACGGCGAGGTCGCATTCGCGCGCGTGCGCGATCGCGTCGAGGGCCGCATCAGCGCCATCAACGCCGACGCGATCGTTGATCGCGACCGCAAGGTCAACATCACCGGCACCGCGCGCGTCGGCGAGCACCCGACCAGGTTCGACATCAAGGCGACGACGCCCGCGCCGCCAGCCGACCGGCCGACGATCCCGGTGGATTTCGCCATCGACATGCCTGATGTGCTGAAGTCCCGGCTCGCGGGTCACGCCGAGATGCGGCTGAGCGGCGATGTCGTGATGATCAACGGCGTGAACGGCACGCTCGGCGACGGCACGCTCGGCGACGGCACGTTCAACGGCTGGGCTTCGGTCGACATCGCGAGCAAGCCGCTGGTCAAGGTCGATCTCGACTTCCAGCGGCTCGCGATTCCGCTGGCGAAATCGCCGGACGGCGCATCCGGGCAGCCCTGGAGCAATGCGCCGATCGACGTGTCCGGCCTCAATTATGTCGATGCGCAAATCAGGATCTCCGCGAACGATGCCGTGATCGGCGATGCGCATCTTGCGCCGCTGGCGCTCGATGCAAAGCTCGCCGGCGGTGTGCTGAAGGCCGGCACCGCCAATCTCGGCGCCTATGGCGGCCAGGTCTCCGGCGAGGTGATCCTGGATGCGACCAGCGGCGCGCCGAGCTTTGCCATGCATTCCGACCTCGTCGGCGTGCGCGCGCTGCCGCTGCTCCAGGGCCTTGCCGAATTCGACCGCATCGACGGCAAGCTGCAAGCCAAGCTCGCATTGCGCAGCGCCGGCACCAGCCAGCGCGCCTTGATGGCGAACATGCAGGGCACGGCCTTCGTCAATTTCCAGGACGGCGCCATCCGCGGCATCAACGTCGCGCAGGTGATCCGCTCGCTGACATCGGGCACGCTGTCCGGCTGGCAAGAGAACCAGAACTCCAGCCAGGACCAGAGCACGGATTTGTCGCAGCTCTCCGCCTCCTTCCGGATCGACAAGGGACAGGCGGTAACGACCGATCTCAATCTGATCGGGCCGCTGGTGCGCGTGACCGGCGCGGGCACGATCGCGCTCGACACCAAGATGATGGGCTTTCGCGTCGAGCCGAAGCTGGTGATGACCACCGAAGGCCAGGGCCGCGCCTCCGAGCCGGTCGGCTTCGGCATCCCGGTGATGATCCAGGGCAGCTGGTCGCAGCCGCGGATCTACCCTGACATGGCCGGCGTGCTCGACAATCCGGACGCCGCCTATGCCAAGCTGCGCGAGATGGGCAAGGGCCTGTTCGGGCCTGATGGCGCCAGGCTCGGCAATATCCTGGGCAGCCTCGGTCTCGGCGGCACGACCGCGCCGGGTGGCGGCAACGCAGCCGGCAACGCCAATCCGCAAACCCAGCAGCCGGGGCAGAACAATCTGCTCGGCGGCCCGCTGGGCGAGGCGATCGGCAATCTGATCCAGCAGGGGCTTTCCAGTGGAGCTGCAACCGGCACTGGCGCTGGCACTGCTACCGGCACCGGCCGCAGCCGCGGCCTGCCCGCAACGCCGTCCACACCGGCACCGCAGGCCTCGCCCGCGCCGGCGTCCCCCGACGCGCCGCCGGTGGCGCAGCAGGACAGCCAGCCGATGAATGACGTGCTGCGGCAGCTCTTTAATCGATGATTGGCGGGCCAACGGACTGGACTTCACGCCGATCCCTTACCTCGGCTTCGCCATTGCCTGCTTCCTCCGAACGGAGGAGGCTGCGGCAATTCACCACCCTTTCGGCCCGCCCCGGCGTCCGCAGCGGGTAACCACGCTGGCCGGTCGACCGGTCCCCGCACGTCCCTTGGCCCAAATTGTGATAGAAGGGCGGCTGGGCCCGGACGGGCCGTAGCGCCGGCGTCGATGGCGGCGCGAGAGGATCCGGATGGCGGGAGCGAACGACAAGACACGGTTTCTGCGCGAGGGCCTGTTCGCCAAATACGTCGTCTCCCTCGTCGGCCTCGTCGTGTTCGTCCTCGCGGTCAACGGCGCGATGGAGACCTGGATCTCCTATCGCGCCACCAAGACGCAGCTGGCCGACGGGCTGGAGGACAAGGCCCAGGCCGTTGCCCGGCGCATGGAACAGTCGATCTCCGAGCTCGAGCGCCAGATCAGCTGGGTGACCCGCGCGAGCCAGGACACCCTCGAGAAGCGCCGCGCCGACTACGCCCAGCTCCTGCACCAGGTCGCGGTCGTCAACCAGCTGTTCCAGCTCAACGGCGACGGCCGCGAGGTGCTGCGCGTCTCGCGCCAGTCGACCACGACCGGCGGCAACGCCGATCTCTCCCGCGACATGCGCTTCACCGACACCGTCGCCCGCGGCGTCAGCTACGCGCCGGCCTGGTTCTCCGACCGGACCCCGTTCATGTCGATCTCAGTGGCGCATTCCGGCTTCAACGCCGGCGTCACGGTGGCCGAGATCGATCTCAGCTTCCTCTCCGAATTGCTGTCCGACGCCCAGGTCGGCAAGGCGGCCTTTGCCTATGTGGTCGATCCGCGCGGCCGCGTGCTGGCAACGTCCGCGAAAGGCCCCGACGTCGGCAAGGACCTGTCGAAGCTGCCGCAGGTGGCTGCCGCGATTTCGCCCGGCCGCGAGCCCGACACCTCCGGCACCGACTTCAACGGCCATTCGGTGCTGTCAGCCGCGAGCACCGTGCCGAAGCTCGGCTGGAGCGTGATGTTCGAGCAGCCGACCACGCAGGCCCTGACGCCGATCCGCGACCAGCTGGTGCGCATCGCGCTCTTGATCGGCATGGGCCTGATGGTCGCGATCCTCGCCGGCACGCTGCTCGCGCGCCGCATGATCATTCCGATCACGGCGCTGCGCGACGGTGCGCACAAGCTCGGCGAAGGCGATTTCAGCCATCGCATCGACGTGCACACCTCCGACGAGCTGGAAGACCTCGCCGGCCAGTTCAACCGCATGGCCGTTCAGATCCAGGAGACCTATTCGAACCTGGAGACCAAGGTCGAAGAGCGCACCCGCGATCTCGCGCAGTCGATCAACGAGCTCAAGGTGCTGGAAGAGGTCGGCCGCGCGGTCGCCTCATCGCTCGATCTCAACGCGGTGCTGCCGACGATCGCCGCGCACGCGATCGAGATCACCCATGCCGACGCGGTGCTGATCTACGGCTTCGATGCCGAGACGCGCCGCTTCAACCTAGTCGAATCCAACGGCATCGACAAATCGGCCGACGGCGCCCACGTCACGATCGACGAAGGCGAGAACATCCTGAGCGATGCCGCGGCGAGCTGTGAGCCGATCGCGCTTGCCGATCTCGACCACGCGGCCGAGCAGCCGCTGCGCGACGTCGCGATCGATGCCGGCTTCCGCTCGGTGCTGGTGGTGCCGCTGGTGGACCAGCAGGGCACGCTCGGCTCGCTGGTGGTGCTGCGCCGCGCCGGTGGCGAGTTCGCCGGCAGCATCATCGGCCTGATGCGCACCTTCGCCAACCAGGCGGTGCTGGCGATGCGCAATGCGCGCCTGTTCACCGAGGTCGATCACAAGAGCCACGCGCTGGAGGCGGCGCACGAGACCGTTCGCGCCCAGGCGGACAAGCTGCGCGTGCAGACCGAGCAGCTCAAGGACTGGAACAAGTCGCTGGAGGAGCGCGTCAAGACCCAGCTCGGCGAGATCGAGCGCATCCGCAAGCTCGAGCGGTTCCTGGCACCGCAGGTCGCGCAGTTGATCGCCTCCTCCGACAGCCCCGAGGGGCTGCTCACCAGCCAGCGCCGCGAGGTAACGGTCGTGTTCTGCGACCTGCGCGGCTTCACGGCGTTCACGGAAGCGACCGAACCGGAAGAGGCGATGAACGTGCTGCGCGAATATCACGCGGCGCTCGGCAAGCTGATCTTCAAATACGAGGGCACGCTCGACAAATATTCCGGCGACGGCGTGATGATCCTGTTCAACGCGCCGATCCAGTTCGACGACCACACGAAACGCGCGGTGAAGATGGCGGTGGAAATGCGCGAAACGATCGGCCCGCTGACCGAGCGCTGGCGCAACCGCGGCCACAGCCTCGGCTTCGGCATCGGCATCGCGCTCGGCTATGCCACGCTCGGCCAGGTCGGCTTCGAGCAGCGGCTGGAATATGCCGCGATCGGCAGCGTCACCAACCTCGCCTCCCGCCTCTGCGGCGAGGCCAAGGCTGGCCAGATCGTGGTCAGCCGCCGCGTCTACGGCATCGTCGAGCCCTGGGTCGAGGCGCGCGCGCTCGATGATCTCCAGCTCAAGGGCTTCAATCACCCCGTGCTGGCGATGGAGATTCTGAGCTGGCGCGAGGAAGTGGAGAACGTGGTGGACGCCGCGGCGGCGCGAAGGCGGGGGTAGCGTAGGCGTACGCCTATTTCTTTTCTCCGCCGTCATGCCCCGGCTTGACCGGGGCATCCAGTACGCCGCGGCCTATCGATTCAATCACGACCGTCTCTGGAATACTGGATCGCCCGATTAAATCGGGCGATGACAGTCACCTGAAACAAGAAAGTGCGAAAACAACCCCATGCACAGTAGGCGGGGTCTGCGGGATCAATGACTTACGCGGGTGTCGGCGTGGTTTGACTCGTCGGGCAAGACACCGGCAGAATGGCATCATCCCTCACACCCCTCCACGAACCACATCACCCCTCCCCGCGACTAACCATCGCCTCGACGGCGAGGCCGGCTTCGGATGGAGACGATCGTGACGCTTGCCTTGCCTTCGCGCGCGTATGATTTGCAGATGCTGGACCGTCCCGCCGATCGTGCACGCGACCACGGCTGGGTCTATGGACTGCCGCCGGGCATCAGCAGCGAGCAATGGCCGCTCGATCCCGTCACCGGTTTTCCGCTGATGCACGGCTTCACGCTTCTGCTGCCGGAGGACTATCGCGTGCATGGCGCGGACATCGTCGCGGTGTCGTTCTTTGCGACGCCGTCCGATCACAATGACGGCGGCGCGGTTGACGATCCTGATATCCGCGATGCCGTGCTGGCGAGGCCGGTGCATCCGCGGCTCTCGCGCATGACCGACATCCTCGATTACGAATATGCCGCGCTGCTGCTGACCAAGGCCGAATATGACGGTGCGTTCGCGACGCCGCCGGCACCGCTTGCGCTTGCGACGGCGGAGCGGCCGCGCTGGCTCGATGTCGGCGGCGCCAGCGCTTTCTTCGAGTCCGCCCCGCCTTTCGCGCAGAAGATGTTCGCCGGCCCTCCGCGGGCCGATCTGGCGGAGAACCTCGCGATCGCCTTGGTGCCGCGCGCGACCGATCCCAACGCCGGCAAGGCCCCACAGGACCCGCACTTCCCGCGCAACCCGCCGAGCGATTATCGGTCCTACTACTACTTTGTCGGCGGCGCCCCGAGCTCCGAGAATTACCGCCTGCACGATTGGGCCAAGGACCACGCTCACAACCATCTCGGCGGCACCATGCGGCCCTGCCAGGCGGTGCCGGAGATGAGCCCGTTCTACATCGAGTTCGAGGAATATTTCGGCGGCTACAATTTCGGCACCGGCAACGCGCAGCTCGACTTCAGGGACATGAAGTTCGACTGGGCGTGCGGTTGATCACGCCCCGCGCTTCGGTCCGATCGCCTCGAAGCCGGCCTTCTGCTCGTCGCTCAAGTCAGCCTCGAAATCGTCGAGCGCATCAGTGACGGCGTTCACCGCTTGCAGCATCGCCGCCAGCCGTGCCTTCACGGCCGCGAGGCGGGCCAGCGGTGTCGCGGCGGCCTCCGCAGGGCAGGCGCTCAGCGTCTCCATGGTGCGCAGCGTGGTGTCCTGGAGCACGTCGAGGCGGGCGCGGGCGGTGTCGTCCAGACGAAGCGTGGTGGCCATATCGGCGACAGGCCATTGCTGCTGCACGAGCTGCTCATACTGGCGCTGCGCCTTTTCGTCGTAGCGGGGATCGTAGTCCGGTCGGCAAGCGGCGGCGGCCTGCGCGTCCTTGGGCTGGCGAGACGCCAGCGCAGCGCGACGATCATTGGCGAGGGCATTGAGCCTGGCTTTCTGGTCGTCGTTGAGGAGACCTGCGAACTTCGCGAGCGGCGCTTCGATCGCATCCGTCGCCTTGATCATGGCCCCGATGCGCTCGCGCATCAGGCCGAGACGCTCCGATGCGGCCGCCAGCGCCTGTGCCGGACAGGCGGCGCGGATGGTGTCGCGCGCTCCATTCCAGGCGGCGGCAAGATCGTCGAGCGCTGCGCGCTGCAACTCGCTCGGTGCTACCACCGCGGCGATGCGATCAACGGGCAGGCCGCCGGTGTCGCTGGCGTCGCAAATGTCCTCGATCGAGGGGACCTTTCGCGCGCGCCTGCCTTGCGACGCGGTGTAGGCGGCGAGCTCGGTGGCCGCATAGGGCGAGAAGATCGCGGCATAGATGTCGCCATAGCCGTAGAGCGAGAGACTGGTCGTATCGCCGAAGACGACCGCATTGGCGAGATCGTCATGTGCGAACGGCCAGAACACCGGACCGGCCCAGCCATAGCTGCCGTCGGGGTGGCGCCACCAGCCCTGCGGGCTGCGGCCGCCGTGCCAGCCCGACAGCGCCGCTTGCGCCGTGAGAGCCGCACGCAGGATGGCGGGATTGGGCGGTTGCCGGCTCTCGGCACCACGGGGATCCTGGGAGCGCAATGCGGCGGAGCGGTATCGGCCGCCCCGCACCGCCATGCGGGCATGGCGCAGGCGCGACATGCCGATGACGTGGCCGACGGCGAACCGCGCGACACCGAGCGGCCCGCCGCGCAATCCGAACTGCGCTTCGGCTTTGTTCGGCAGCAGCACGGCCAGAATGACAAGGCCGGCGCCCGCCAGCGCGAGGCGCATCCGTGATCCCGACATGACCGCTGACCTGACCACCTTGGCCCCTCCTCCAGCGCCAAGCGAACCACCTCGCATCACATGACGCGCGGGGGAACCAAAGGTTCCGCGAGTGCGAGGGTCAAAGCGTCGCGGCGATGAGAATCCTGACTGTCCATGCCGTCGCTGAGACAGTCCCTCACCCCCTCGTAAGGAGGGACGGGGAGAGGAAGGATCGCAATCATGGCTGCAGGAAATGCAATCGCGTCGGCGAAGTGCCGCGCTCACTGCGCCTTTTGCGGCAGCACAAAAGTCTGGCCGGGATAGATCAGATTCGGGTTGTGGATCTTGTCGCGGTTGGCCTTGAAGATCACCGCGTAGCGGGCGCCGTCGCCGTAGGCGAGCCGGCTGAGCGCCCACAGGCTGTCGCCGCGGGAGATCACCCGGCTGCCGCCGGCCTCTGCCGGTGTGCCGCTGAGGGCATCGCCCGGCGAAGCCGACGCGACCGTCGTGGCGGCAGGCGCTCGCGCCATGCCCCTTGGTTTCGGTGCGCCCATCACCCTGGGCCGCGCCGCGGGCCTGTCCGATGCCGACGGCAAGGATGCCACGACATCCGATTTCTCGTCCGGCGTCTCGGCCCGCTTCGTTTCCTGCCTGGTCGTGGGCGGTGCAACACGCGCCGGCGGCGGCGCCGCCTCCGCGATCGTCACCGGCATGGTGCGGCCGGACTGCGTGACGGTGCCATCCGGCGCCTTGGCGCGCAGTGTCAGCTCGTAGCTGCCGGCGGGCAGCTGCGGCGGCGTCATGACGAACTGGCCCGACGCATCGGCCACGACCGAATGAAGCGGCTGGCCGTCGCGCAGCAGCTCGACCTTTGCGCCCGGTGTGGCCCGGCCCGCGATCACCGCCGCCTCGCCATGGTCGTCGACGCGGGCGACATCGAAGCGAGGACCGGCGTCGGTCGCGGCCGCCGGCGGCTTGACCGGCGCAAGATCGGCCAGCGCCGTCACCTGCTTTTGCGTCTCGTCCAATGGACCAGCCGGCTTCGGCGCAGGGGACGCCGACGGCGCGCCGGCGGCGAGCTTCAGTTCTTCGGGCTTCGTCCCTGCCTTGGTGTCGGCTTTAGGTTCCGCCTTGGTTTCAGCTTTGGCTTCGACCTTGGCCCCAGGCTTGACCTCAGGCTTGGCCGCGACGGCGATCTCGGTGTTCGCCCCGCCCGGCAGCAGGCGGCGCAGCTCAGTGGGGCCGATCACCAGCACGGTGCCGCCCACCGCGAGCAGGCAGAACGCAATGAAGGCCTTGGAAGCGGTGATCATCAGACAATGAACCCTGGGTCGCAAATCAACCGAGGCCGGCAAATTGCGCCGATTTGGCTGCGGCAGCAAGACGTTCGAAGGGATTAGCGCACATGAACCGGCGCGGCCCCGTCGGCGTCAAATGATCGAGGCCGCATCGCGGCATATTTTTTGAGGATTTTTTCCGTGAACGCATTTTCCCGCCCGGCCCGATGGCTGGCACTTGCCCTGACACTCGTCGCCTCGCCCGCGCTCGCCGCATCCGGCCCGCCGCCGGACTACATCCTCACCAACAATGCCGGCCTCGCCTTCACCTCGCCCGATGGCGCCACCAAGATCGAGCAGTACATGAAGGACGGCGGGGATTGGGACGTCAAATGGCAGGCCTGGGTTCGCCGCGGCGAGCAGATGACGGAGCTGAAGCCCGAGCAGGGCTACGGGGCCGGCTTCCGCTTCACCAGCGACTCGCAATGGCTGGTGCGGATGCAGAAGACCGGCTCGGGCGAGCAGGACCTCTATCTCTACCATGTCGAGAAGGGCGCCTTCGTGAGCGCGACGAAGAAGCCGCTCAGCAATCTCGCCTGGGCCTATTTCTACGGCCGGCCGGAGACGAAGAGGTTCACCAAGCTCGACTTCCACATCTCGGCCAATCTCATGGAGGGTACGGAAGAGGCCTATCGCTCGCTCGGCATGGACTGGCCCAACAACCGCTACCTCGTGATCTCGCTCTCGGGCGAATATGACAATCATCCCAAGAACGTCGCCATGAAGGGGCTGGGCGGCTGGCGATGCCGCTATGATCTCGAGACCGGAAAGTTCGACGTGCCGGCGATGTTCGCCAAGGCCAATGCGGAAGCCTTGAAGTGGGAAATCCGCCGGTGATCCACCGGAATCGCGTCAGCGTAAACCCAGCCTACGGAGCTCTCGGCGATCGAGGGAACCCAACCCTCTGATTCCGTTCCGATTCATGTTTCCCTAACCCTTACTGGTAACGGGCTCTTGTCGGTTTTGCTGCATCTTGCATCCCACGGGAGGGCTGGATGGGCACATCAATCCGATGGACCACGCGCATGCGCGCGTTGCTCCGCCGTTGGCAGGGAGCGCCGCTGACGTGGCTGATCGCCGGCGGCTTCGTGCTGATGGTCGCGATGGCCATCGGCACCGCGCTTACCGTCGATCGTTTCCGGCAAAATGCGATCGAGAGCGGCCGCGACAGCCTGGAAAACTCCGTGCGCATGCTCGCCCGGCATTTCGACCGCGAGTTCGAGGACTTTGCGGTGCTCCAGAAGAGCGTCATCGCCGAGCTCGAGAGCCATGGCATCGCATCCGCCGATATCTTCCGCAGCGAGATGGGTACGCTGGCCATGCACGAGGTGCTGCGCGCAAAGGCGAGCGGCTGGTCCGACGTCGCCGGCGCCAATTTATTCGATTCCAAGGGCGTGCTGATCAACTCGTCGCGGCGCTGGCCGGTCGCCGATATTTCGGTCGCCGACCGCGGCTATTTCAATCGCCTCAAGAACGATCCGGCCTCGCAGGAAGAGATCGAAGTCGTGCCCGGCCGGTTCGGCAATGGATCTGCGATCGTGTTCGCGCGGCGCGTCTCCGGTCCCCACGGCGAATTCCTCGGCCTGGTGTCGCGGGCCATTTCGCCGGAGCAGCTTGAATCCTTCTTCGCCTCGGCCGGGCTCGGCGAGGAATCCTCGATCGCGATGCACCACCAGAACGGCCAGCTGCTCGCGCGCGTTCCGCATGTCGACGCGATGATCGGACAGAATTTTCGCAACGGCACGCGCGAGCAGATGGCGGTGTTCGAGCGCACCTTCGTCACGACGCAGCTCGCCAGCCCGATCGACGGCAAGGACCGCATCGTCGCCGCGCGCCTCCTGACCGGCGTGCCCCTGGTCGTGGTCGCAACCAAATCGCTGGATGCGACGCTGGCGACCTGGCACACGCAGACAAAATTCTTCGTCACCATCGCCGTGCTGTCGATCGGCCTGCTCGTGCTCACGCTGTTCCTGATCTTCCGCCAGATGACGCGCAGGCTCGCCGCGGAGAAGCAGCAGCTCGACACCGCGATGAACACGATGACGCAAGGCCTTCTGATGTTCGACCAGGACGAGCGGCTGATCGTCTGCAACCGGCGCTACATCGAGATGTACGGACTGTCGGCCGACGTGGTGAAGCCCGGCGCCTATTTCCGCGACGTGATCCAGCATCGCCATGACACCGGATCGTTCCATGGTGACGTCGCGTCCTACTGCGACGACATTCTAAGCAATGCCGGGCGAACCCAGAGCGCCATCGTCGAGACCGCGGACGGCCGCCTGATCGAGGTCAAGAACCAGCCCGGTGCCGCCGGCGGCTGGCTCGCGACCCATGACGACGTCACCGAGCGCATCCGCGCCGACGAACGCATCGCGCATATGGCGCATTACGACGCGCTGACCGACCTGCCCAACCGCGTGCTGATGCGCGGCCATCTGGAACGCCGCGTGGCGGAGCTCAGCCAGGGCAAGCCGTTCGCGATCCTCTATATCGACGTCGACGAGTTCAAGGGCGTCAACGATTCGCTCGGACACGAGGTCGGCGACGAGCTGCTGCGCCAGGTCGCGAACCGCCTGCGCGCCTGCGTCAGCGGCAACGACCTCGTCGCGCGGCTGGGCGGCGACGAATTCGCCATCGTCAAGGCCGGGACCAGCGACCAGGCCGAGCTGACGGCGCTGGCGGAAACGATCCTCAACGCATTGCGTGCGCCCGTGAACTGCAAGGGCCAGGAGGTTCCGACCGATGCCAGCATCGGCATCGCGATCGCGCCCGACCATGGCGACAATCTCGACGATCTGCTCAAGCGCGCCGATCTGGCGATGTATGCCGCCAAATCCGAGGGACGCCGCACCTTCCGCGTCTTCACGCCCGAATACGACGCGAAGGCGCGGCTGCGCCGGCAGCTGGAGCTCGATCTGCGGCAGGCGCTGACGCGCGGCGAGTTCGAGGTGCACTATCAGCCGCTGGTCGATCTCGCGGCCAACGTCGTCACCGGCTGCGAGGCGCTGCTGCGATGGCACCATCCGGAGCGCGGCATGGTCTCGCCCGCCGACTTCATCCCGGTCGCGGAAGACACCGGGCTGATCGGCGAGATCGGCGAATGGGTGCTCAAGCAGGCCTGCACCGAGGCGGCCTCCTGGCCCGGCGATATCCACATCGCCGTCAACGTCTCGCCGGTGCAGTTCCGTTCCAAGACGCTGGCGCTCAAGGTCGCCGCCGCGCTTGCCGAGTCAGGCCTGGCGCCCGGACGGCTCGAGCTCGAAGTCACCGAAACCGTGCTCATTCGCGACGACGAGGAGGCACTGACGATTCTTCAGCAGCTGCGCGAGCTCGGCGTGCGCATCGCGCTCGACGATTTCGGCACCGGCTATTCGTCGCTGAGCTATCTGCACCGCTTCCCCTTCGACAAGATCAAGATCGACCGCAGCTTCATCAGCGACATCGGCGAGCCCGAGGACTCTTCGCCGATCGTGCAGGCCGTGGTGCACATGGCCGCCGCGCGCCGGATGGCGACGACGGCCGAAGGCGTCGAGACCGAGGCGCAGCGCGAGGTGCTGCGGCAGCTCGGATGCAGCCAGATGCAGGGCTGGCTGTTCAGCCCGGCCGTCCCGGCCGCAAAGCTGAAGCAATTGCTGTCGGAACAGGCGGCGGCGGCTTAGGGCATACCCGCCCCCGCCCCGTATCAGCCCCGCCGTTGCCAGCCCGGAGCGGCTTCAGATGGCGAATTGACGCGCAGGGAAGCCTTATCGATTGACATGGCGGCCCGGGAGTGTTCACGTCGCCCCCGAACTCTATCGCGGCGACAAGCAGCTCGCGTGTTCGAAGCCGGCGCGAAGATCGCCGTTACCGTCATCCTCACGATCGCAACGAAGCTCCTGCGCAATAGGCTGCGTGCAGGACTGCCGCATTTCGCAGCCCGACAAGGAGACACAATTGCAGGTACTCGTTCGCGACAACAATGTCGACCAGGCGCTTCGTGTCCTGAAGAAGAAGATGCAGCGCGAGGGCGTGTTTCGGGAAATGAAGCAGCGGCGTTCCTACGAGAAGCCGTCGGAGCGAAAGACGCGCGAAAAAGCCGAGGCCATTCGCCGCGCCCGCAAGCTCGCGCGCAAGCAGGCGATCAGGGAAGGCCTGCTGCCGGCGCCCCCGAAAAAGAAGCTTCCGGAGCGCAAGCCGCCGCTGCCGCAGACGGCCAGGCCCGCGGGCTGAAACGGCGGCACGACGGCGCCGTGAGGCCGACCGGGCAATGAGAACAAGCCGGCATCGTTCCTGCGCATCTTGCATCCGGGAAGATGGTCCATATCTCATCGGCATGATGACGCTCACACTCGTCCAGGACCAGGCTATCCAGGCGCTCATGGCAGGCATCGTCGGCGCCGAGACGTTCGATCGGGTCTTCGCGGGCATCCGCTTCGACAAGATCGAGGGTACGATGCTCTACGCCTTCGCCGGGAACGAGGAGATGGCGTCCGACATCGAGGACAGCTACTCGTCCTACATCGCCGCGGTCGCATCGCAGGTGCTGGACAAGCAGGTCGACGTCGTCATCGTGATGCCGAAAGTGCTGCAATAGGGTTCATCGACCGAGACGGCGCAAACCCGCCGTCCGGCTCGCCCCGCGGCATCTCCACCCTCCTGACCTCATGGCGCCACCAACAAGAGCCGTGGCGTGACCTCGAAATAAATCCGCGCTAACCTGTTCGGCACAAGAACAAGAGGAAGCGCCAATCGTGTACGACTACATTATCGTGGGCGGCGGCTCGGCGGGGTCCGTGCTGGCCCACCGGCTCTCCGCGAAGAGTGCCAACAAGGTCCTGCTCTGCGAAGCCGGACAGGACACACCACCCGGCAACGAGCCGGCCGAGATCAGGGACAGCTATCCGGGCACGGCCTATTTCGATAAGCGCTTCCACTGGACCGAGCTCAAGGTCACGACCCAGATCGTCAGCCACAACAATCCGACCGAAGGCCGTCCTCCCTTACGCAAATACGAGCAGGCGCGCGTGCTCGGCGGCGGCTCGTCCATCAACGGCCAGATGGCCAACCGCGGCGCACCGACCGACTACGACGAGTGGGATGCGCGGGGTGCCGAGGGGTGGAGGTGGAACGACGTGCTGCCGTTCTTCAAGAAGGTCGAACGCGACCTCGATTTCGACGGCCCGTTCCACGGCAAGGATGGCCGGATCCCGGTGCGCCGGATTCCGCGGGAGCATTGGACGCGGCATTCGCAGGCCTTCGCCGATGCCTTCCAGCAGGCCGGCCATCAATTCGTAGCCGACCAGAACGGCGAGTTCGTCGACGGCTATTTCGCGGTGACGCACTCCAACCAGGCCGAGCAACGCGTCTCTGCCGCGATGGGCTATCTCGACCGCGACACCCGCAAGCGCCCCAACCTCACGATCTCCACCGACACGCAAGTTCGGGAGCTGCTGTTCGACGGCACGCAATGCGTCGGCGTGAAGGCCAAGATCAACGGCCGTGAGCAGGAATTCCGCGGACGCGAGATCATTCTCTCCAGCGGCGCCATCCATTCGCCGGCGCATCTCCTGCGCGCCGGCATCGGCCCGGTCGGTCACCTCAAGGATTTGGGCATTCCGGTCCTGATGGGACTTGAAGGCGTCGGCCAGCGCCTGATGGATCATCCCTCGATTTCGCTGTCGTCCTTTGTCCGCCGCGGCGCGCGCATGAACGAGCATACCAGGCGCCACATGCAGCTCGGCCTGCGCTATTCGTCCGGACTGTCAGGGGTGCCGAAGGGCGACATGTTCGTCGTCCTGCTCAACAAGTCGGCCTGGCATGCGGTCGGCGCGCAGATCGGCTCGCTGCTGACGTTCGTCAACAAGACCTATTCCGAGACCGGACAGATCAAGCTTGCCTCGCGCGACCCTTCCGCAGAGCCGATCGTCGAGTTCAACCTGCTGTCCGACCGGCGCGACCTCGATCGCCTGATGAGCGGCTTCCGCAAGATGGCGGCGGTGCAAATGAGCGAAGCCGTGAGGAAGGTGACGGACAAGCCGTTTCCGGCCGCCTATACCGACCGCGTCCGCAAGATCGGCGTGGTCAACAACACCAACAGGATTCTGACCACGATCGCCGCAGCCCTGATGGACGGGCCGGCGGCGCTGCGCCACTACATGATCGACAATTTCGTGGTCGAAGGCTTCAGCTTCGATGACGTGATGAACGACGACGAGGCGCTGGAAGCCTTCGTGCGCAAGGCGACCATCGGCGTGTGGCACGCCTCGTGCTCATGCCGCATGGGCCGGGCCGACGATCCGATGGCGGTGGTCGACAACCAGGGCCGCGTCAGGGGCATCCAGGGCCTGCGGGTCGTCGACGCCTCGATCTTCCCGGTGGTGCCATGCGCCAACACCAACTTTCCGGTCCTGATGTCGGCGGAGAAGATCGCTGCGACGATGCAGTGATTTCGTCAAGCTTCGTAGGGTGGGTTACGCTAGCGGACTGCGCTGCGCGCAGCCGCAGGCTAACGCACCCTACAGATCTACGCCGCCCTGAGATCGCCGACGAAGCCGTCGACGTCGCGCTTGAGATCGTCCGAGAGGCGCGCCAGCATCTTGGCGGAATCCAGCACCTCGCCGGCGGCGGCGCCGGTCTGGCCGGCGGCTTGCGAGACCCCGGAGATGTGGCGCGAGACCTCGTTGGTGCCTTGCGAGGCCTGCTGCACGTTGCGCGCGATCTCGCGGGTCGCGGCGCCCTGCTGCTCGACGGCCGCCGCGATCGCCGCCGCAATCTCGTTGACCCGCTGGATGGTGGAGCCGATCGATCGGATCGCGGTCACCGAGGACTGGGTTGCGCCCTGGATCGCGGCGACCTGGCCGGTGATCTCCTCGGTCGCCTTCGCGGTCTGCGTAGCGAGGTTCTTCACTTCGGATGCGACCACCGCAAAGCCGCGGCCGGCGTCGCCGGCGCGTGCGGCCTCGATAGTGGCATTGAGCGCGAGCAGATTGGTCTGCTCGGCAATGCCGGTGATCAGCGCGACGACGTCGCCGATGCGCTGCGCGGCATCGGCCAGCGCCTGCACCTCGGCATTGGTGCGGTCGGCTTCGGCCGAAGCGGCACCGGCAATGCTGGAGGATTCGGCGACCTGACGGCTGATCTCGCTGATCGAGGCCGAGAGCTGCTCGGTGGCGGCGGCAACCGTCTGCACATTGGAGGAGGCATCGCCCGAGAGGCTCGCGACCGAGGCCGCCTTAGACGAGCCCTGCTCGGCGGTTGACGACATCGACTGCGCGGTGGCGTTCAGCTCGCCGGAGGCCGAGGCCAGCGTGTGCAGCGATTCCGTCACGGTCTTCTCGAACTGTTCGATCAGTCGTTCGACGGCGAGCTGCCGCCGTTCCTTCTTTGCCTGCTCGGCGGCCTGTTCCTCGGCGAGGCGATCGCCGGTGATCATGTTCTCCCGGAACACGGACACCGCGCGCGACATTTCCCCGATCTCGTCGCCGCGCTCGATGCCGGCGAGCTCGATCGCATAGTCGCGCTCGGCAAGGGAGCGCATCGCCCGCGTCAGCTTGCGGATCGGCGCGCTGACGCGGCGATTGACGAGGATGAAGCCGAACACCGTGATGGCGAGCGCGACCAGCATCATCCCGCCATTGAGCGCCAGGCTCCATTTCGCCGATGTCATCTGCTGCTCGGCGCGGGCGACCATTTCCGCGAGCGCGACCTGGCCGGCCTCGACGCTGTAGCCGAGAATGGCGGTGTTGAGCTTCGACAGGTCCTCGATCTTGATGTCGATGGTCTGGTTGTTGCTGAGCGCCTTGATGAAGCCCTGCTGGCGCTCGGTCATGGCGGCGGCATCGCCCTGCTTCGAGCGCGCGATCACGTCAGTGAGCCTTGCGGGAGCGTCGGGGCGGCCGGCGACATCCAGCACCTGGCTCCAGGCCTGCTTGGCGCGGCCGGTATCCTCGGCGGCGCCGACCATGTCGGCGGCGCTCCAGGGCTTGCCGCTCGCGGCCGCGGCTTCCAGACGGATGGCGACGAAGCCGCCGAAATTGCGCGCGGCCCAGGCCGACTGTTTTACGCCCAGGAGATGATCGACCACGGGATCCGTGAGCTTGAGCGCGTTCTCGAGCTCGGCCGTCAGCGCCAGAATGGCATCGAGATAATCCTGCGCCGCTTTGCGGAATTCGTCGCCGACCTTTGCGTCACGCTCCGCCTTCGCCTGGTGGATGGCCGTTTCCGCCTTGGGTCGCAGCGGCATGAGCGCGTCATGGACCGCGACGAGCTTGCTCATGGCACCGGCAAGGCGGGAATCCGCCACGCCATCGAGACGCTCGAGCACGCTTTTGTAGGCGACTTCCGACAACTGCCGGTTGGTGGCGATGCGGTTATCGGCATTGGCATTGGCGGGAGCTTCCGCAACCAGTGCCGACAGGAAGGTGCCGCGTTCGAGGCGGAAGCCGAGCAGGGTCGCAAACAGCTGCTGGTCGGTGCTGGCGAAACGTTCGACCTTCTGCGCGGCGCCGTTGCGCTCGATCGCCGCAAAAAGTCCGGTTGCGAGCTGCCCGATCAGAAACAGGCCAAGGACGCCGATGATGGCGCCGAGAACCGAGCGGATGGAGGGATTGCCGAACAATGCCATGGTGAGCGCCGCATCTCCGAAAAAGATGCAGAAAAATACCGGTCCAGCCCTAAGATTTGGTTCACCAAACCTGTGAGCGCCCACGGCGCGCGCGACAGGCTCCGTTGAACTACGGAGATGAGGGGCTCAGGCGGAGTGAAAGCTCATTTCGCCTGCCGTGCCGCCCGGATCTCGACGAACTCGGCGTCGGGATGCGTGACGATGGTGGTGAACATGATGCCGCTGATGATCAGCGACCAGGCGGTGTCCCAATAAATCCAAAACACGTGCCAGCCTCCGTTTTGGCGTCCTCCGCCCGCGAGATCAGGGGTAACGGCGGGAGGGGGGCTGCCGTTCCTAGCGATCAGGTGGCCGGGCCTGCGGCCTGAGATTGAGCAGATGAAACGCAGCGCCGTTCAAGTTTGTCGGAGAGACCTTGCGATCGGTTTAACCGGTGTGGCGCTTTGCCACGACATCTTCATCCCGCGGGCCCTTCCATCCCCTTGGGCTGTGAACGAGTTCATAGAGTCGTCGCCGTTTGCAGTGCACGATGGCCGCGCGCCCCCAACTTTCGACGGACGGATTTGGCCTGATGCGCAAACGACTCGTCGCCTGGACCATCCTGACCTCGGCCTTGCTCGCGGTCGTCGTGTGGACCGTGCTCGGACCGCCCGACCATCCGGCCGGCCCGAATCTGCACTTCCGCAACCTGACGGCCGCGGTGCGGTAGCCGCCTTCGGCGCAACGCAACCGATGCAATTTCGGCATCGATCGATCTCATTTGGAATTTGGTGCGGCGAGGCGCCTGCCGCTATCCTCTGCGACAAAACGACAAGGCCGCACCGGCCCCGAGGAGAACGCCCATGCCGAGACCGACAGGCTGCATCGCATCCATAACGCCCCGCGCTGCGATCGCCACCACCCTCGCCTTCCTTGCCCTCATTTCAGGAGTTCGCGCCGGCATGGCCGAGACCTTCGCCTATGTCGGCAATGCCGACAGCAACGACATCAGCGTGTTCAAGCTGTCCGAAAGCGGCGAGATGACACCGGTGCAGACCGCCGCCTTCAAGGGCGTCGAGAAGCCGGGCTCCTCGACGCCGCTCGCGATCACACCCGACCACCGCGTGCTGATTGCCGGCGTCCGCTCGCAGCCGTTCCAGGCGGTGAGTTTTGCGATCGACCCCAAGACGGGCCAGCTCAGCCCTATCGGCAACGGTCCGCTCGCCGACAGCATGGCGTACATCGCAACCGACCGCGGCGGCAAGGTCCTGTTCAGCGCCTCTTACGGCGGCAACAAGGTCGCGCTGAATCCGCTTTCCGCGAACGGCGTCGTGGGCGAGCCGAAACAGGTGATCCCGACCGGGCTGAACGCGCACGCCTTCCTGCCCTCGCCCGACAACCGCTTCGTGTTCGCGACCAATCTCGGCTCCGACCAGGTGCTGAGCTTCGCGTTCGACGCCACGGCGGGCACGCTGACGCCGAGCGATCCACCAGCCTACAAGGTGCCGGAAAAATCGGGGCCGCGGCACTTCGTGTTCCACCCGGGCGGCAAGTTCGTCTACCTCATCCACGAGCTGAACGGCGATGTCGCTGCTTTCACCTATGAGGCCAAGAGCGGCGCATGGAACGAGATCCAGCGCACCACCGCACTGCCGGAGGGATTTAATGGGAAACCCTGGGCCGCCGACATCCACATCACCCCGGACGGGCGCTTCCTCTACGCCTCCGAGCGCACGACCAATACGCTCACCGCCTACAAGGTCGATCCGACCAGCGGCAAGCTGACCACGGTCGGCAGCGTGCCGACCGAGAAGCAGCCGCGCGGCTTCAATATCGATCCGTCCAGCCGCTACCTCGCCGCGGTCGGCGAGCTGTCCGACGGCATGACGGTCTATGCCATTGACCAGAGCAGCGGCGCACTCAGCAAGCTGAAATCCTACCCCACCGGCAAGAAGCCGAACTGGGTGGAGTTCCTGAGCCTGCCGTGAGGGGACCGCGGCCGACCTAAGTAATCATCCGTAATTCCAAAGTCCGGGCCTTGGCATCATATGACGGGGATGGACCGTCATATTGTCTTCAAGTGCCCCCAGACCGGCATGAACGTGCAGCATCGGCTTGGCGACGAGCCGGCCGACCGCACGCACGTTTCCGTGCCCTGCCCGGCCTGTACGCGGCTGCATCTGATCGACCGTTCCTCCGGCAAGCTGCTCGGAGATCGCCGAAGCTGACCGGCAGCTCGCAGACGAACCGCTGCATCCGATCTCGAACCGCAAGCTGTGCGGCCACGGCGGCCGGTCGGACGACGAGCGAACCTGTTCCCCAATCCCGCGACTAATCAAAGACTTGCCGCGGCAGCCCGGGCGGCGCGGCATCCCGCTTTGGGACAACGCTGCGGTAGTCCGGGCCGCTGCCATCTGCTATCGATTGGAGGCATAGCCCCCGTGGAATTTCCGATGCGCCCTTTGCCCCGTGCCGTTGTTCGAAGCCTGTTTCCCGCCGCCATCGCCGGAGTGCTCGTCTTCGGCCAATATCCGGCCGGAGCCGCCGATGACGACGCGCCCAAGGGGCCGGCCGTCACGGTGCTGAAAGTCGCAAAATCCTGCTTCTCCGACATCGTCGAGGCCACCGGCACGATCATCGCGCGCGAGGAAACGTCCGTGCGGCCCGAGCGTCCCGGCCTGAAGGTGACGGAAGTGCTGGCGGAGGCCGGCGAGACCACCACCGCCGGCCAGGTGCTGGCGCGCCTCGCGCTGCCCGAGGGCGGCACACTTCAGGTCACCGCGCCAGTGGCGGGCGTGATCGCCACCTCGACCGCGCAGATCGGCAACCTCGCCTCGGCCAAGGGCGAGGCGCTGTTCACGATCGTGGCGCGCAGCGAATACGATCTCGTCGGCCTCGTGGCGACGACCGACGTGCGCAAGCTCGCAGTCGGTCAGCAGGCGACCGTGCGGATCGCCGGCGCCGGCGACATCGACGGCAAGGTGCGCCGCATCGGGCCGACCATCGAGCCGAACATCCAGCAGGGCATGGTCTATATCGGCATCTCCTCGCAGAAGCGGCTGCTGCTGAACGCAAGCGGCCGCGCACTGATCAAGACCGGGCAGAGCTGCAACGTCGCGGTGCCGCTGACCTCCGTGCAATATTCGTCCGCCGGCACCGTGGTGCAGGTGATCCGCCGCAACCGCGTCGAGACCAAGCGCGTCGAGATCGGTCTGATGTCGGGCGGCAATATCGAGGTCCGCGACGGCCTCAACGAAGGCGATGTCGTCGTCGCCCGCGCCGGCGCCCTCCTGCGCGAAGGCGATCCGGTGCGCCCGGTGATGGCCGCGGAAGCGGCGAAGTAGGTCTCGCCTCAACCGTCATTGCGAGGAGCCCGCGACAAAATTGCGAAGCAATTTTGCGCTGGTGCGACGAAGCAATCCAGAATCTTTCCGCGGAAAGATTCTGGATTGCTTCGCGGAGCCTGTCATCGGGCCGCGCTTCGCGCGGACCCGTTGGCTCGCAATGACGATGTGGGGGCAGATGTGCGTTACACACGCATATCGTAGGGTGGATTAGCCGAAGGCGTAATCCACCTCTTTGCTTTCCGCTCTGAGAGAGAAGTGGTGGATTACGCTTCGCTAATCCACCCTACAGTCGCCGGGAAAAACCTAGCCGCCGGCTTCGCCGAAATGGACGTCTTCGAGCAGCGAGGAGGAGACGGTCGGGACCTGGTCGCCTTCGGAGGCGCGGGAGATGGCGACCCGGGTCTTGTTGAAGGCGCTTTCGGCGCTGCCCTGCGTCGTGAGGTTGCCGAGAAGCTCGCTGACCAGCACGCTGTGCTCGCCCTTGCCGTCGTCGACGACCTTGCCGGGCGAAGCGGAGGAGAGGATCAGCGCATTGTCGGGCGTGCCGATCGGCGCGAGGCCGTGGCTGTAGGAGCGGAAGCGGCGCTCATAGGGGTTACGGCGCGAGGCGTCGACGACGACGAGCTTGGCCTTGGCGCCCTGCTCCTTCATCATGTCGAGCACGCCGTCGATGGAGACGCCCTGGCGGCGGACGTCGCTTTCCTTCCAGATCACGGCGTCGACCGGCAGCATGTAGCTCTGGCGGCCGGCCTGTACGCCGAAGCCGCCGAAGAACAGCATGACGACGGTGTCGCGCTTGATCCGGGACTTCAGGCGGTTGACGGCGCGGACCATGTCATCCTTGGTCGCGTCTTCCACCATGTCGACGTCAAAGCCGTTCTTGCGCAGGGTCGAGGACAGCGCGCGGGCGTCGTTGATCGACTGCGTCAGCGGCGCGCTGGCGTCGGGATAATGTCCATTGCCGATGACGAGCGCGAGCCGGGAGGTCTGGCCGATCGAGCCGGTGACCTGGTCGGTCGTAACAGCCTTGGCGGCATCGAGCGCGCGCATGTTGAGGGCAGCATGGGCGCCGATCACGAGCGAGACCGTGCCGATGAGGGCTGCGGCCACCGCAATCGTGCGTCGGGAAATGTCGAGCTGCCTTACATTCATCTCGCTTCATTCCTGTCAGTGCCAAAGATCAGCCAAGCGCGCGCACACAGGTTGAGTAGCGCGATAGCGTCTTTAGGTTTGAGGGATTGGCCGGGGGAGTGCCCCCGAATTGCGCGCAATTTGCGGCGCCGCACCAAACAAACCTTTAACGGGATATAGTGTGTCCGGCAATAGATTGCCCAAAATTTGAGCTAAGTCGCTGAAGATGTTAGTTAATTCCATGACCTGGATTTCTCCTGGTTTTGCGTTCCCGTAGCCCTTCCGGGGCCTGATCATGCAGCCCTCGTGCCGGTTTTTCCGTGACCGCTATCACATTTGTATTTCCTGCGAATCCGGGTAGCTTTTTCAAAGACTTGCAGGGGGTGGTGCGCGGATGGGAACCGCACCGGCCGGCCCCCGACCAGGGGCCCCGCGACCAGGTATTTCATGAGCTTTCATTATTTTGCCGGCGCCGCCTGCCGGGCGCTGACGGCGCGGAAGGACGGCCCCTCGCTTTACGACGTCTGCGATCCCGTGCTGGCGGGTGCAACCAGCGGCGATCCGCATCTGGCCAAATTCTACAAGACCGCGCTCGGCAATCCCGCATTGCGGATACTGCTCCGCCGCGCCGGGCTGCCCGAGTTGCGCGACGAGGCGAAGCTGACCCGGCTTCGCACGGCGCTGGCGGGGGCGCGCGACGAAGCCGAGCCGGACTGGGCGGCAATAGGCCAGCCCGTGGCCGATCTCGTCGACAGCATCACGCTCGACCATCCCAGGCCGCCGCCGGCGCTGTTCGTCGCCGCCATGCCGCAAGCTTCACAGATCGACGGCGTGATCCGCGACTGTGCGCAGCACCTGCTCGGCTCGTACCGCAAGAACGGCTTCCTGCCAACCTATGCCGCCTTCAACCTGATCGGCGACCCTGATTTCCGCGGACGCGAGCTGACCATGGCGCTCACGGGGTTGAACGCGCGCGGCTACAAGAACTCCTCGCTGCTGTTCAACCTCGCCCGTGTCTTCATCGCGCGATCGAAGGCAGCCGCCGTGATCAATCCGCCCTGGACCGGCATTGCCGAGCCGATGTGGGAGCCGATGCAGATCCGCCACCGCTCGGCCTATTACGATGCCTTCTTCATCGAGGCGCTGCTGAGCTTCGTCGAAACCGGGCTCGCTTCGCCGGCCGACAAGACGGCAGCAGAGCGCGCGATCGCCGACATGGTCGATTTCTGCGTCAACATCAGCCGCGAGGAGGTCGAGGGCACCGACGGCGCGCGCTTCAACGTCATCACCGCGCTCGCGCCTGCGCCCCATCCGCGCTTTTCGCGCTTCTTCGCCCAGATCAAGCAGGATCTCGGCTTCGGCATCTACGTGCCGGATTGCGACACCACGGCCTGCTCGATCTCCGCGGCGACGCAGGCCGGCTGCACCGATCCGATCATCGACCAGCCGCTGCTGGATTTCTACAGCGGTTACCAGGTGCTCGCCGGCGTCAACGAGCCGCGCGTGACCGTGCCGCTCAACGACAACATCGACTACGAGGGCGGGGTCGCGACCTGGATCGACAATCTCAAGGGCGAGCGTCCCTACGGCAACGATCTCGATCCGACGCTCAATCTCGACATTCTCGAGGTCAGCTTCCGCAATTTGGCGCGCTGGAAGATCCTGGAGACGCCGGCGCGGCTGGCGACCGTGCATCGCATCATCGGCTTCCAGAAGCGGCTGGCATCAAGCGGCGCCTTCGCCAATCCGCGCTCGCACATCTATTACCTGCCGGAACTCTACAGCGCCTATTTCGGCCGCTGCTATGCCGCCTTCCTGGCGCTGCCGCTGGCGGCGCAGGCGGCGATCGATCCGGACGGCGACTTCGATTTCATCCGCCACCGCGTGCTCTCCTACGTCAAGGGCGAGCTGATGGCCGCGGAGATGAACGTGTTCGACGCGGCGCTGGCGCTGATCGCCCTCGGTCATCTCGGCGCCGACCCGCGCGCCTTCGCGCCGGCACTCAACGTCATCGTCGCGAGCCTCGGCGAAGGCGGCCGCCGCGGCCCGTTCCGCGCCTATGAATGGAACAAGATGAAGACGCCGACGCGGATCCTGGTCGGTGGCCCTGAGGTGACGTCGGCGTTCGTGCTGATGGGGCTGGCGGTGGCGAAGCGGGCGATGGCTGGGCGGGGGTAGGCTTCGTAGGGTGGGTTAGCGAAGCGTAACCCACCACTTCTGTCGCTGTAGAGACCAAAGAGGTGGGTTACGCCGAGCGACTGCGCTTCGCGCAGCGCGGGGCTAACCCACCCTACGTCCGTCATTCAATGACAGGAAGTTGAAAGCCCATCCGTTAGGCATATGCTGGCCGGATGGCCAAAAGCCGACCACAATTGCGGGGTCTATCGCGATTTTCCTGAACACGCGGACCGGCATGTTGCGAAAATTCCTGATTGCGCTGTCTTTGCTCGCCTTGCCGTCGCTGGCGCAGGCCGCCGACATCACCGGCACGGCGAAGGTCCACGACGGCGATTCCGTCGTGATCGGCAACACGAGGATCCGGCTCGGCGGCATCGACGCGCCGTCGTCCGACCAGCTCTGCCTCAACACCAATACCGAGCGCTGGACCTGCGGGATCGCGGCGCGCGACGAGCTCGCCAAATACACCGAGGGCAAGAACTGGGTCTGTCATACCCGCGCGATCGACCGGCGCGGCCGCACCGTGGCGCGCTGCGAGGTCGGCGGCGAGGACATCCAGAAATGGCTGGTGCGCAGCGGCTGGGCGCTGTCCTACACCCGCGTTTCGCACGATTACGACGCCGACGAGGCTGCCGCGCGTGAGGCCAAAGCCGGCATGTGGCAAGGCGCCTTCATTGCGCCCTGGGACTGGCGCGTGCGCAACAAGAAGACGACGATATTGGGTGCCACCAAGCCGCCCGACGGGGCGCATTCGGTGCTGCTTGCCTCGGCCTCGGGGCCGGTCGCGCCCTCGCCCGACTGCACCATCAAGGGCAACGTCAACAGCGCCGGCGAATGCATCTATCACCCGCCGACCAGCCGCTGGTACACCCAGATCAAGATGAAGATCAGCAAGGGCACCCGCTGGTTCTGCTCGGTGGAGGAGGCGGAAGCCGCCGGTTGTCGGGAGACCAAAAGATAACCCAGCCCTGCATTTTGCGTGCTTTTCTTGCATCGCAGCAGCGCGTAAAAGTATGATTCAGCGACCCACCAGCCTGTTCTCAAGCAACAAGGACCAACAGCAATGACCGTTCGCGCGGGCCGGGAGTTTCTGGCCATCCCCGGGCCCACCAACATGCCCGACGAGGTGCTGCGGGCGATGCATCGTCCGGCGATCGACATCTACTCCCAAGAGATGCTCGATCTGACCGAGAGCCTGCTCGGTGACATCTCGAAGCTGTTTGCGACCAAGGGCAAGTCCTACATCTACATCGCCAACGGGCACGGCGCCTGGGAAGCGGCGCTGAGCAACGTGCTGTCGCGTGGCGACAAGGTGCTGGTGCTGGAGAGCGGACGTTTCGCAATCGGCTGGGGCAATGCAGCCGCGCTGATGGGTGCCGAGGTCGAGGTGCTCAAGGGCGACTGGCGCCGCGCGGTGCGGCCGCACGAGGTCGAGGAGCGCCTGCGCCGCGACAAGGAGCACACCATCAAGGCCGTCGTCGTCGTCCAGGTCGACACCGCCTCGGGCGTGCAGAACGACATCGAGGCGATCGGCAAGGCGATCAAGGCGAGCGGACACCCCGCGCTGTACATGGTCGACACCGTCGCCTCGCTCGGCTGCATGCCGTACGAGATGGACAAATGGGGCGTCGACGTCACGATGTCCGGCTCGCAGAAGGGCCTGATGACGCCGCCCGGCCTCGGCTTCGTCGCCGCCAACGCGCGCGCGCTCGAAGTGCACAAGAAGGCGAACATGTCGACGCCCTATTGGAGCTGGAGCGAGCGCGAGGGCACCGAGAACTACCGCAAATATGCCGGCACCGCGCCGGTGCATCTGTTGTTCGCGCTGCGCAAGGCGATCGACCTGCTGCACGAGGAAGGGCTTGAAAACGCCTTCCGCCGCCACAGCCTGCTCGGCGAAGCCGCGCGGCGTGCGGTCTCAGCCTGGTCGGAAGGCCAGGTGCTCGGCTTCAACGTCGCCGAGGCCAGCGAGCGCTCCAACACCGTGACCACGGTGACCATGAACAACGGCCACGATCCCGCAGTGCTGCAAAGCTATTGCAAGGAGAAGTGCGGCGTCGTGCTCGGCACCGGCATCGGCGATCTCTCGGGACAAGCCTTCCGCATCGCCCATATGGGCCATGTCAACGCGCCGATGCTGCTCGGCACGCTCGGGGTGATCGAGATCGGCCTCAACGCGCTGAAGATCCCGCACGGCAAGGGCGGGCTGGAGGCAGCGGTTTCGTATCTCGGCGAAGAGGTGGCGGCGTAGGCGCAAGCTTGCGCCTAACCCTCCGCTGTCGTCCCGGCGAAAGCCGGGACCCATACCGCGTGATCTATCGATTGGGCACGGTCGCAGTACCGGCCTTTTCACTGCGAGTCTTCGCCAAACCACTTCCTGTGGTTATGGGTCCCGGCCTTCGCCGGGACGACAGCGGAGTGTTTGGCTACGGCTGTCGCACCCGATACGCCTCGACCTGCGCCTTCAGCTCCTCCAGCGACGCGGTCGGCTTGTTGGGATCGACCCGGTATTCCCCGCTCGCCAGCCACTTCAGCACCATTGCATCGATGACCGGCGAATGGTGGATGACGTCGCCGTAATTGTTGAGGTCGTGGGTCACCGCCTTGATCGCGCGGAAATCGTGGAGGCGCACGTTGGGAAGCTGCGTCAGGCGCTGCGCGACGAGGGCCGTGAGATCGGTGACGATCTTCAGCGTCGCCGGTGAGGCATCGCGCATCGCGACGAATTGCAGGATCGAATAAGGCGGGAAGTAAATGTCGAAGGTCACGTCCGGATGGCGCGTGATCAGGCCGACGGCGTCGCGCTCGAAATGCCGGACCATGGCGCCATAGCCGTAGCCCTCGCCGAGAAAGCTGCTGCGCACGGGATCGGTGATGTAGGCGAAGGCGGCGCGCGTCCTCTCCGCGCTGTAGGCGCGCGCGACGTCGAAATCCCGTGGCAGCGCGTAGATGTCGTCGACGTCGAACAGCGCGAACTTGACGGGGAGAAGCGGTGCCGCACGGGTCAGCGGCTCCCGCAGCGGCGGAATCGACCGCAGCAGCGCGAACAGGGATTCCTTCGCCATGGCGGCGTTGAACAGATAGGCCGCGATCCCCTTGGCCGTCCTCCGGTAGAGATCGACGGACAGATAGGGATCGGCCTCGATGCCGGCCGCATCGACAAAGCTAAAATCGTCCATCGCCCAGATCACGCGCCGGGCGCCGCGATCGATCGCCTGCTCCAGCACGAAGCCCTGCTGGCGCGAGTTGGACCCGGTCATCGCCAGCTTGAGCGAACGGACGCCGAGCGCGCGGTCGATGTCGCTCTGGCGGAAATGGATCGCGAGCGAGGTGCCGATGAAGGCGGTATCGAACGACTGGCTGCGGATCAGCCCGGCATTCTGCATGCGCGTGTCGTCGGAATAGAAGGGCGCGATGAGGCGCGACGGGCGGAACAGCTGCAGGGGATCGACGGCAAAAGTCAGCGCCGCGGCGCCCAGCACGCACGCGACGCTCGCAAGGAGAAGACGCCTCACGCTGGTGAACGATCCCCGCATCAGAACCTGAAATAGATGAATTCGCTGTGGCTCTGGATGCCCAGGATCCCGAACGCGAGCACGAGCGATGCCCCATAGAGGACCAGCGGCCGCATGCGCCCTGCCCGCAAACTCTCGCCGACCCTGCGGTTGCCGTGATCGTAGCCCATGATTGCTTGCGTGCTCGGCGCCAGCCACACCAGTGCCGCATAGATCGTGACCTGCACCAGCGCCGCGATCTCCTCGCGGCCGAGGACGATGTTCAAGGGATCAGCCATGGCACTGGTGATCCGCAAGGCCCAATCGACCCGCTCGGCGCGAAAGAACACCCAGGCGACGACGACGGCCAGGAAGGTCAGCACGGCCCCAAGGATGCGGACCGGGCGCGCGAGAGGCGACGGGATGGCCGGCACCAGCGCGTTGAAGGCGTGATTGATGCAGAGATAGGCGCCGTGCAGCGCGCCCCACACCACGAACGTCCAGGCCGCGCCGTGCCAGAGCCCGCCGAGCAGCATCGTGATCATCAAATTGACGTAGCGCAGCGCACGGCCGCGGCGATTGCCGCCGAGCGGGATGTAGAGATAGTCGCGCAAAAATTGCGACAGCGTCATGTGCCAGCGGCGCCAGAACTCGACGATGCTGGTGGCCTTGTACGGCGAGTTGAAGTTGACGGGCAGGAAGATGCCGAACATCAGGGATATCCCGATCGCCATGTCGGAATAGCCGGAGAAGTCGAAATAGAGCTGGAACGTGTAGGCGAGCGCACCGAGCCAGGCCTGGTCGAAGCTCGGCGAACGGGCGTCGAAGGCGAGCGCAACCAGGGGCTGGATGCCGTCGGCGAGACAGGTCTTCTTGAACAGGCCGATGGCGAAGATGATGATTCCGCACAGGATCAGATGCGCGTGCGGATGCTTGGACTCCTCCTGCTCGAATTGCGGGATCATGTCCTTGTGGTGGAGGATCGGCCCCGCGATCAGATGCGGAAAATAGGTCACGAACAGCGCGTAGTGCGGCAGCGCGTAGGCCGCGACCTGGCCGCGAAAGGCATCGACCAGGAACGCAATCTGGGTGAAGGTGTAGAAGGAGACGCCGACTGGCAGCAGGATGTGGACCGCGACATGCGTGCCGAGCAGCGCATTGAGATTGTCGGCGGCAAAGCCCGCATATTTGAAAATGCCGAGCACGAGAAGGTCGCCGGCGACACCAAAAACAAGCGCCGCCCGGCGCTGCATTGGCGCGAGCTCCGCCGCGATCAGGAGGTAGCCGATGCCGTAGTTGAAGGCGATCGACGCCAGCAACAGCGCGACAAACTGCCAACTGCCGATGGCGTAGAAGGCGAGCGAGGCGGCCGCCAGCCAGATCACCGGGGTCAGATTGCTGCGCCGCCCGAGCCAGAAGTACCCGGCCAGCACGGCCGGCAGGAACAGCAGGATGAACGGGTAGGAATTGAACAGCATCAGGCTGGACCGGCGGCGGGGACATGGCCACTAAAGGACCTGGCCACTAAAGGACTTTGCTACTAAAGGACTTGGCCCCTAAAGCATACAAGGGGCCGATCAACAACCCGGCGACTTGGCGCAGTCCTTGGCGCAGCCGCGCTGGCAATTCATGCGCTCGTCGCCATATGATGCGCGACACGCCGCCGTCTACGGCCGTCATTGCCGGGCTTGCCCCGGCAATCCATCGCTCAAGAATTCGTCTTTGATGGATGCGCGGGTCAAGCCCGCGCATGACGAGATGGGTTCCGGTGAGACGCAATGAGGATCGAGTGACACAAGCCAAGACACCTTCCCAGCCCCCCGTCGCCCCGCGCCGGCCGCACAGCTTCACCCGGCACGGGATCACCGTGACCGACGACTATGCCTGGCTGAAGGACGAGAAATGGCAGGAGGTGCTGCGCGACCCCAAGGTGCTCGATCCCGACATCCGCAAATATCTGGATGAAGAGAACGGCTACACCGAGAGCTTGCTCGGCCATACCGCCGCGCTGCAGAAGACGCTGGTGCGCGAGATGCGCGGCCGGATCAAGGAGGACGATTCCAGCGTGCCGTCGCCGGACGGGGCGTTCGCCTATTTCCGCAGGTTTCGCGAGGGCGGGCAGCACGAGCTGTTCGGCCGCATGCCGCGCGAGGGCGGCGATGGCCATATCGTGCTCGACGGCGATGCGCTCGCCAAGGACCACAAATATTTCAAGTTCGGCGGCAGCCGGCATTCGCCCGATCACAAGCTGCAAGCCTGGAGCGCGGACACCAAGGGCTCCGAATATTTTTCGATCCGCGTGCGCGACTGGGCGACGGGGAAGGACTTTGACGACCTCGTCGAGGAGACCGACGGCGGTATCGTCTGGAGCAAGGACGCGAAAAGCTTCTTCTATGTGAAGCTCGACGACAATCACCGCCCGATGCAGGTGTGGCGGCACCGGCTGGGGACGAAACAGGCCGACGACACCCTCGTCTATGAGGAGCAGGATTCCGGCTGGTTCACCCATCTGCACGAGAGCACCAGCGGCCGCTTCTGCGTGATCGCGGGCGGCGATCACGAGACCTCCGAGCAGCGGCTGATCGATCTCGAAAGCCCCGATACGCCGCCGCGCCTCGTCGCGGCGCGCGAGGAAGGCGTGCAATATTCGCTCGCCGACCGCGGCGATCAGCTCTTCATCCTCACCAATGCCGATGACGCCATCGACTTCAAGATCGTCACCGCGCCGCTCGCCTCGCCCGAGCGCAAGAACTGGCGCGACCTGATTCCGTATCGTCCGGGCATCTACATCATCGACCTCGATCTCTATGCCGGCCATCTGGTGCGGCTGGAGCGCGCCAATGCGCTGCCGGCGATCGTGATCCGCGATCTCGCGACGGACGAGGAGCACGCCATCGCCTTCGACGAAGCGGCCTATTCGCTCGATACGATGGGTTCCTACGAGTTCGAGACGACGAATTTACGGTTCGCCTATTCGTCGATGACGACGCCGTCGGAGGTCTATGATTACGACATGGCCAAGCGCACGCGGACCTTGCGCAAGCGCCAGGAGATCCCGTCCGGCCACAATGCGGCCGACTACGTCACCACGCGCATCATGGCGAAGGCGCAGGACGGCGCCGAGGTGCCGGTCTCGATCCTCTATCGCCGCGGGCTGAAGCTCGACGGATCGGCACCGCTCCTGCTCTACGGCTACGGCTCCTATGGCATGGCGATGCCGGCCTCGTTCAGCGCCAACCGCCTGTCGCTGGTCGATCGCGGTTTCGTCTACGCCATCGCCCATATCCGCGGCGGCGCCGACAAGGGCTGGGGCTGGTATCTCGACGGCAAGCGCGAGAAGAAGACGAATTCGTTCGACGATTTCGCCGCCAGCGCCCGTGCCCTGATCGACGCCAGGTACACGAGCGCAAAGCGCATCGTCGGCCATGGCGGCTCGGCCGGCGGCATGCTGATGGGCGCGGTGGCGAACCGCGCCGGCGAGCTGTTCGCCGGCATCGTCGCCGAAGTGCCGTTCGTGGACGTGCTCAACACCATGCTCGACGACACGCTGCCGCTGACGCCGCCGGAATGGCCGGAATGGGGCAACCCGATCGAGAGCGAAAAGGATTTTCGCACCATCCTGTCCTACTCGCCCTACGACAATGTCGCGGCGAAGGATTATCCGGCGATCCTGGCCATGGGCGGATTGACCGATCCGCGCGTCACCTATTGGGAGCCCGCCAAATGGATCGCGCGCCTGCGCGCCACCATGCGCGGCGGCGGCCCGGTGCTGCTGCGCACCAACATGGGCGCCGGCCACGGCGGTGCCTCTGGGCGCTTCGACCGTCTCGACGAAGTCGCGATCGTCTATGCGTTCGCGCTGTGGGCGGCGGGGATGGCGGAGGCCGGGGTGTAGCCACACCCACCGCTGTCGTCCCTGCGAACGCAGGGACCTATACCGCGTGATCTATCGATGGAACGCAGGTAGCAGTACCGCGGGAGGATTTCTTAACTGCGAGTCTTCGCCAAACCACTCCCTGTGGTTATGGGTCCCGGCCCCCCCGTGCGCAATTGCGCACTAGGCCGGGACGACACTGGTGTTGTGGCGATACCAACAGTCTAACTACCGTCCGTTCTTCTTCCGCCATTCCGCGAAGTCGGTGAGCGTCTGCGGATCGGTGGCGGGATAGAGGCCGAAGATGCCGCGGCCCTTGCCGACTTCCTCGGTGACGAAGTCCTCGAACGCCGTCATCTCGAACGTCTCGTTGGCGATCTCGTCGGCCAGATGCGCGGGGATGACGATGACGCCGTCGGCATCGCCGAGGATGACGTCGCCCGGGAACACCGGCGCGTCGCCGCAGCCGATCGGCACGTTGATCTCGATCGCCTGATGCAGCGTGAGGTTCGTCGGCGCTGAGGGACGATGGTGGTAGGCGGGGATGCCGAGCTTGGCGATCTCGGCGGAATCGCGAAAGCCGCCGTCGGTGACGACGCCGGCGACGCCGCGCTTCATCAGCCGCGTCACCAGGATCGCGCCGGCCGATGCCGCGCGCGCGTCCTTGCGGCTGTCCATCACCAGCACGGCGCCCGGAGGGCAATCCTCGACCGCCTTGCGCTGCGGATGCGAACGATCCCTGAACACGTCGATGGTGTTGAGATCCTCGCGCGCCGGCATGTAGCGCAGCGTGAAGGCCTCGCCGACCATGGTCGGCTGATCGACCCCGAGAGGATGCACATCCTGGATCATCTGGATGCGCAGGCCGCGCTTGAACAAGGCGGTGGCAACGGTGGCGGTTGAGACGGATTTGAGCTTGTTGCGGGTGGCTTCGGAAAGTTTGGTCATAGGTGCATCCTCATCTGTCATTCCGGGGCGATGCGAAGCATCGAACCCGGAATCTCGAGGTTCCGGGTTCGCTTCGCGCCCCGGAACGACGGTGAAGTTAATAGATCGACGGCTCGCCGATCGGCGCGCCGAAATCGGTCTCGAGGAAGTCGAAGTCGCAGCCGTCATTGGCCTGCTTGATGTGCTTGGTGAACATCCAGCCATAGCCGCGCTCGAAGCGGCGCTCGGGCGCCTTCCAGGCGGCGCGGCGCTTTGCGAGCTCGGCCTCCGATACATCGAGATTGATGGTTCGGGCGGCGACATCGAGCGTGATGCGGTCGCCGTTCTGCACCAGGGCCAGCGGACCGCCGATGTAGGACTCCGGTGAGACGTGCAGGATGCAGGCGCCGTAGCTGGTGCCGCTCATGCGCGCGTCCGAGATACGCACCATGTCGCGCACGCCCTGCTTCACGAGCTTGGTCGGGATCGGCAGCATGCCCCATTCCGGCATGCCCGGCCCGCCCTGCGGTCCGGCATTGCGCAGGATCAGGATGTGGTCCTCGGTGACGTCCAGATTGGGATCGTCAACCGCCTTCTTCATCGCGGGATAGTCGTCGAACACCAGCGCGGGTCCGGTGTGCTTGAGGAAGCGCGGCGCGCAGGCGGAGGGTTTTATGACGCAGCCGTCGGGCGCGAGATTGCCCTTGAGCACGGCGAGCGCGCCTTCCTTGTAGATGGGGTTGTCGACCGAGCGGATCACGTCGTCATTGTGCACCTCGGCATGGGCGATGTTCTCGCCCAAAGACTTTCCGGTGACGGTGATGCAGTCGAGATGCAGATGCGGCTTGATCTGGCCCATCAGCGCCGGCAGGCCGCCGGCATAGAAGAAGTCCTCCATCAGATAGGCGTCGCCGCTCGGCCGTACGTTGGCGATGACAGGCACCTTGCGGCTCGCGATCTCGAAATCGTCGAGCCCAATGTCCTGGCCGGCACGGCGGGCCTGCGCGATCAGATGGATGATCGCGTTGGTCGAGCAGCCCATCGCCATCGCGACCGCGATCGCGTTCTCGAAGGCCTTTCGGGTCTGGATCGTCTTGGGCGTCAGATCCTCCCACACCATCTCGACGATGCGGCGGCCGCATTCGCTGGCCATGCGGATGTGGTTGGCATCGGCTGCCGGAATCGAGGAGGCGCCCGGCAGCGTCATGCCGATGGCTTCGGCGATCGCGGTCATGGTCGAGGCGGTGCCCATGGTCATGCAGGTGCCGTAGCTGCGGGCGATGCCGGCTTCGATGTCGAGCCAGTCCTTGTCGGAGATTTGCCCGGCGCGGCGCTCGTCCCAGTATTTCCAGCCGTCCGAGCCGGAGCCGAGCGTCTTGCCCTTCCAGTTGCCGCGCAGCATGGGACCTGCCGGCAGATAGATCGCCGGAATGTTCATCGAGGTGGCCCCTAACAGCAGCGCCGGCGTGGTCTTGTCGCAGCCGCCCATCAGCACCACGCCGTCAACGGGATGGCTGCGCAGCAGCTCCTCGGCATCCATCGCGAGCAGATTGCGGTAGAGCATCGTGGTCGGTTTCAGCAGCGATTCCGACAATGACAGCGCCGGCAGCTCCAGCGGCAGGCCGCCGGCCATCAGGATGCCGCGCTTGACGTCGTCGACGCGCGACTTGAAGTGCATGTGGCAGGGCTGCGCGTCCGACCAGGTGTTGAGGATCGCGATGATCGGGCGGTCCTTCCACTCCTCCGGGGCGTAGCCCATCTGCATGGTGCGGGAGCGGTGGCCGAACGAGCGCAGGTCGTCGGGCGCGAACCAGCGCGCGCTGCGGAGCTGGTCGGGTGTTTTCTTCTTGGTCATGATTGGGTGCCCCATTTCTGGACCGTGTTCCGCTCGATGGCGCGGAAGATCAGGTTCTCGACAAAGAGCCCGATGATAATCACCGTCAAGAGGCCTGCGAAGACGGCGGGTATGTCGAGGAGGTTGCGGTTCTCGAAGATGAACCAGCCGAGCCCGCCCTGGCCCGAGGACACGCCGAACACCAGCTCCGCCGCGATCAGCGTGCGCCAGGCGAAAGCCCAGCCGATCTTGAGGCCGGTGAGGATCGAGCCGAAGGCGGCGGGGATCAGGATCTTTGCGACATAGGACAGCCCGCGCAGGCCGTAATTGCGGCCGACCATGCGCAGCGTGTTGGAGACGCTCTTGAAGCCGGAATGGGTGTTGAGCGCCACCGGCCACAGCACCGAGTGAATCAGCACGAAGACGAGGCTGCCATTGCCGAGCCCGAACCAGATCAGCGCCAGCGGCAGCAGTGCGATCGCCGGCAGCGGATTGAACATCGCCGTGACCGTTTCCAGGAAATCGGTACCGATGCGGGTCGAGATCGCAAGCACGGTGAAGATCGCGGCGAGCACGATGCCGGCCGAATAACCCATGAACAGGACTTTCAGCGACGCCCAGGCGCGCAGCGGGATGGTGCCATCCTTCACGCGCTCGAACATCGTGACGATCGTGTCGTGCAGCGTCGGAAACAGCAGGGGATTGTCGAGGGCGACGCCATAGGCTTCCCAGACGGCCGCCAGGAACAGGATGATGACGGTCTTGCGGACGAAGCCGTCGTTCCACAACGTTTCAGGCACGCTCAGCTTGCGCTCGACCTCGCCTGCGCCGGCAGCGGTAGCAACCGACGTGTCACGCAGCAATATTCTCGCTTCGCCCATGTTGGAGGCTCCCTCAATGCGCCGTGGCTTCGGCAGCGAACAGGAGATCGTGGATCTCCTTCTCCAGCCGGCCGGCGCTGCCGTCCGCGCCCGAGACCTTGTCGACGTCGACCACCTCGGCCTTGACGCGGCCGGGATGCGGCGACAGCAAGAGGATACGGTTGCCGATGCGGATTGCTTCCGCGATCGAATGGGTCACGAACAGCACGGTGAACCTGGTCTCGCTCCAGAGCTGGAGCAGCTCGTCCTGGCAGGTCCGGCGCGTCAGCGCGTCCAGCGCCGCGAACGGCTCGTCCATCAGCAGGATGTCCGGCTCCATCGCCATGCCGCGCGCGATCGCGACGCGCTGCTTCATGCCGCCGGACAACGTGTGCGGATAGGCATCGACGACGCGGGTGAGGCCGACCTTCTCGATATAGGCCCGCGCGCGTGCCTCGGCGTCCTTGCGCGGCAGCTTTCGCGCGGTGAGCAGCGGGAACATCACGTTGGCAAGCACGGTCTTCCACGGCAGCAGCTGGTCGAACTCCTGGAAGATCATCATCCGGTCGGCGCCGGGACCGTGGATCTCGCGGCCGTTGATGCTCATGCGGCCTTCGCTCGGGCTCATGTAGCCGCCGACGGCCTTGAGCAGGGTCGACTTGCCGCAGCCGGACGGCCCGAGCAGCACGAAGCGGTCGGACCTGTCGACGGTGAAGCTCACCCTCTCGGTGGCGGTGACGACGGCGCTGGAGGTCTTGTAGCGCAGCGTCACGCCGCTGACATCGAGCAGCGCCATCAGTTGCCCTTCAGGTCGTGCGCGACGGGGAGATAATAGTCGGTCCAGGCCTTGGGCTGCATCTTCAGCGTGCCGGTCTTGTAGAGATGGGCGGCGAACTTCATCGTGCCCTGCGGCTCGAGATTCCATTCCATCATGCCGGGCTCCTTCAGGAGATCGAGCAGCTCCTCCACCGAGGTCTTGTCGCCGGTGATCTCCTTGTAGATCTCGACGGCCTGTTTGGTGTCGCTGCGGATCAGGTCCTGCGCTTCCTTGGTGGCGTCGCGCACCGCCTGGACGATCTTGGGATTGGCGTCGGCAAATTTGGTCGTGGTGAAGAATTGCGCCTGGCTGAGCGGGCCGCCCATCACATCGGGCGACGACAGCACGACATGCGCGCCCGGCACGTTCTTCAGCTCCAGGAACGTGAAGGGCGGGATCGAGAAGTGGGTGTGCACCTCGTGCTTGGAATTGGCGAGCGCCGCATAGGCGTCGGGATGGCCGAGCTGCACGGTGTTGGCGTCGAGCTTGGACCATTGATCGGCGCCGAAGGCCTCGGCCGCCGCGATCTGAAGCACGATTGCCTGGGTCGAGACCTTGACGGTCGGCACCGCGATCTTGTCGCCGGGGCCGAAATCCCTGATCGACTTGATGTTGGCGTCGCGGCTGATCAGCGTCATCGGCTGCGCCGAGGTCGCGACGATGCCCTTCACGCCGCCGCGGGTGCGGTCCCACAGCAGCAGGAGATTGCCGGTGCCGGTGTTGAGAATGTCCACGCCGCCCGCGAGCAGCGCATCGGTCTGCGCGCCGCCGCCGGAGAAGGTCACCCATTTGGTGGTGACGCCTGATACCCCGAGCGAAGCAGCATGCTTCTCGATCAGCTTCTGCTTCTCCATGATGTGGCTCGGCATGTAGAAAATGCCGGGCTGGCGCGACAGCGAGATCTCGGACTTCTGCTGCGCATGCGCCGCGGATACCGGCAGGACGGTTGCGGCGATCAGGGCCATGGCGGCGCAGCAGCGCTGGAATTGCGTCATCATTGTTGTTCGTTTCCTCTGGCCGCCATTGACGGGAGACCTTGCTAATGCACTAATGCATTAGTGCATCAAAGGCAAGTCCGCCGGAATCGCAGTCATGGAATCAGCCCATCCCGCGCTCCGCACGGCCGCCCGGCTCGATCGCGGCCGCCAGGCCGCGCCGCAGGTGTTCGAGCGGCTGCGCAACGCCATTCTCGCGCTCGAACTGCCGCCGGGCTCGCCGCTGTCGCGTACCGATCTCGCCGCGCAATTCGGTGTCAGCTCGACGCCGATCCGGGACGCGCTGATGCGGCTGGAGGAGGAAGGGCTCGTCGACGTGTTTCCGCAGCACGCGACCGTGGTCAGCCGGGTCGACGTCGGCCGCGCCGAGCAGGCCCATTTCCTGCGCCAGGCGCTCGAGCTCGAAATCGTCCGGATGCTCGCGGAGCAACATGACCATGCCCTGGTCATCCGCCTCGACCACGCGATCGCGCTCCAGCAGCAATTCGCCAAGGCCGGGGACTTCGAGAGCTTCATCGCCGGCGACAATGATTTTCATGCACAGCTTTATGCAGCCGCCGGCAAGCAAGAGCTGTGGGCGCTGGTGCGCAGCCGCAGCGGACATATCGACCGCCTGCGCCGGCTGCACCTGCCCTCGCCCGGCAAGGCCCAGAACATCGTGCGCCACCACAGACTGATCACCCGCGCGATCGAGGCGGCAGACGCCGATGCCGCGCAACAGCATCTGCGCAAGCATCTGTCGGGCACGCTCAGCGAGCTCGACAAGATCCGGAGCCACCACCCCGAATACCTGACGGACTAGTCAGGCGGCGGTGCGCCGCTCCGGCCCGCGATAATCGGCATCGTCGCTCCTGCGGCGGTCCATCGGACCGCTGCGCAGCTTGACGAAGAAGGCCTGCACCTCGGCGGCGAGGCGTTCGGCCGCCCCCGAAACGTGGTTCGCGGCCCCCATCACGTCGTCGGCCGAGCGGTTGGTTTCCGCGATGGCGCCGGAGACGGTCCCGATGCTGGTGGCCAGCGTCTGCGTTCCCGACGCCGCCATCTGGACGTTCTGCGAGATCTCCCGCGTCGCCGCGCCCTGCTCCTCCACGGCGCTGGCGATCGCCGCGGTCACCTCGTCGATCCGGCGCATGGCGGTTGCGACCTCCTTGACGGAGGCGACCGCGCTGCCGGTCGAATTCTGGATCGCGGCAATGTGCTGGGTGATGTCCTGCGTCGCATTACGGGTCTGGTCGGCCAGCGCCTTGACCTCGGAGGCCACCACCGCAAAGCCGCGGCCGGCCTCACCGGCGCGCGCCGCCTCGATGGTGGCGTTGAGCGCCAGGAGGTTGGTCTGGGCCGCGATCGCCTGGATCAGGTCGACCACCGAGCTGATGCTCTGGGCCGCGTGCGCGAGACCTTCGATCTCGGCCTCGGAGCGCGCGGTCACCTCGCCCGCGGACCGCACGGTCTTGTTCGACAGTTCGATCTGCCGGCCGATCTCGACGATGGAGCTCGCAAGCTGCTCGGCCGCTGCGGCGACGGTCTGGACGTTGACCGCCGTCTGCTCGGACGCGCTCGCCGCGGAAGCGGCCTGGCTCGTCGCATGGTGCGCGATGCCGCCGAGGCTCTCCGCGGTCTGTCGCATGGTCCCCGCATTCTCGTCGACCAGCGCGAGCAGGTCGCGCGAGGTCGCACGAAATTCCTCGACCGCGCGCTCCGTGTTGCGGTTGGCCGCCTCGCGGGCCTCCGCTTCGCGCGCGAGCTCCGCCGCCGCCTGCTGCTGGGCGATTACGTTGTCGCGGAATTTGGCCACCGCCTGCGAGACTACCCCGATCTCGTCGCCGCGCTCGGCCGTCCTGAATTCGACACTGGTATCGCCGCCGGACAGGCGCGCGGAATCGCCGACCAGTTCGACGATCGGACGGGTGATGGAGCGCGCGACCAGGATCGCAATCGCCGTTCCGAGCGCCAGCCCCGCGGCGAGCAGGATCCATTGCAGCAGGAGCAGTCTCTCGACCTCGTCGGCCACGCTGCGGGCGTCCTCGGCAAGCTTGGACTGCTGGTCACTCTTGAGGCCGCCCGCGCGCTTGCCCTCGGCGTCCTTCCTGCCGTCGAGAAGATCGAGGATCCGGGCCGCGCGCGGAGCGGCCTCGGTGGACAGGATGAAGACCGGCATGTTCCATTGCGGCGTCTGGCGGATCGCGAAGATCTTCTGCGGCAACGGCGTGAAGGCCTCGTTCGCCCTCGCGATGGCCCGGTAGGCGGTCGCCTGCCTTTCGGTGAGCAGATCCGCCTGGGTCCCGACGGATGCGAGCGCGGCCCTGAAGGTCGCAAGCGGCTTTTCGAACTTGTCACGGTCGGCCGCCTCGCCCGAGGCGACGTAGAGCCGCAATTGCGATCCCGCCGCGGCCAGATTGCCGCGCACGTCGGCGAAGGTCTTGAGCAGGCGCTTGCGCTGCGGCGTCGCCTCCAGTGCCTCCTCCTCGTCGATCATCGCGGTGATCTCGGCGAACATGGTCGCGATCAGCGGCGCGGCCTCCTTTGCCAGGAGCTCGCTCGCAGGATAGGCCGACGGGGTGAAGGCGGTGAGCTCAGCCTTGTCCTGGGCCTGGCGGAATTCTGCGATCAGTGCCTTGGCTTCGCTCCAGGTGGTCTTGTTCTGCGGACTGGAGAAACCCTCCGCCATGCGGTCGACCGCAGCGGCGGTGCGATCGAGATCGGCCCAGACCGCCGCCCGGTCACGCTTGCCCTGCGCATCGCCGGTCAGCAGATAGCCGCGCAGCACCGAGAGCGTGGAGTAGAGATTGCCGACGAGCTCCGTGCTTGCGACGGCGACCGGCGCTCGCTGATCCACGACCGTCTTGATGCGCGACGAGATATCCGAGACGGCCGCGACGGTGTAAATTACAGTCGCGGCGAGCAGAACGCAGATCAGCGCAAAGCCGCCGAGCAGCCGGGTCCGAATTCCGGTGTTCGCAATCGATTTAAACATGAAAGATCTCGTGCTGATGGTCGGTTGATCGGCCGGCGTGGGGCAGAGGCCAGAATGTGGACAATGAAATGCGCAAAATGCGGGTACCGAAACTGAGGGGGATTGTGGTCACTCGCCTTTAACTCATGGTGAAATCCGGGCTCCGTACAACTACGGCGATACCACGGGCTCATATGCACGCAAGCGTGCGTACAAACTGCAATGGCATCGCCCCCCTTTTGCGCGGCGGCCGGGTCAATCGCACCCAAAACGCAAGCCGCTTGCGGGGCGGACAGAATCCGCGCAACAATTTCGTTTTTGATGCTTTGATTTGCGGTCACTGGAACGTCCCAGCCGAGCCGGAGGAATTCAGACGTGGCCAACATCCTGATCGTGGATGACGACCCGGCCGTGCAGATCACGATCCGGCTGCTTCTGGAGAGGGCCGGTCATCACGTCACCGTCGCCGGTGACGGCCACAAGGGACTTGCGCTGTTCGAGGCCAGTCAGTTCGACCTCCTGTTTCTCGACATCTTCATGCCCGGCATGGACGGGCTGGAGGCGATGCGCCACATCCGGGCGCAGCAGCCGGCGATTCCGATCATCGTCATTTCCGGCCGATCGATCTCGCCGGACGCCTATGCGGAGCCGGATTTCCTGAAGATGGCGACCAAGCTCGGCGCAGTGGCAAGCCTTCAGAAGCCGTTCCGGGCAGACGCGCTGCTCGCCGCGGTCAACGGCTGCCTCGACGCGGGCAAGCCGGAGGAGCCCGATGTCAGAACCGGCCGCCGATGACGACGGCGCTTCCTCTGCTCCAGGCCAGGACAGGCGCGGTCATCCGGAAACCCCTGCGATTATCTCCATGACACTTGCAACGCGGCTGGCCATTGCGATGATCCTGCTGGTGGCGGCTACCGTGACCGCAGTCGGTTGGCTGGGCTATCGCAACACAACACAAGCCGTCATTCCGCGGGTCCTGGAGCGGGTCGAAGCCCAGTCACGCCTGCTGGCCACCAATCTTGAATCCTACGTTGCCGGAGTTCGCGGCGATCTGCTCGGCTATCGCTCCGCCGCGGGAATCAACGGTCTGATCCGGGCTCACCTCGGCGGAGGAATCGACGCACTCGACGGCGTTTCAGAGCAGACCTGGCGCGAGCGCATCGCGGCGCGGCTCGCGGCCGAGATCGAGGCCAAACCCAGCTACGGGCAGTTTCGAATCATCGGCCTTGACGACGACCAGCGCGAACTGGTCCGCGTCGATCGCTCCGGCCCGAACGGAGCAGTACGGATCGTCCCTGACAGCGAACTGGAGCGCAAGAGCGAACGAACCTACTTTCAGGAAACGATACGACTGGCGCAGGGCGAGATTTATGTGTCGCCCATCGAACTCGCGACCCGCCAGGGGGGAACCACGGCCTTGCACACGCCGACCCTGCGGGCCGCGACGCCGCTGTTCACGCCGGACGGCAAGCCGTTCGGCATCATCATCGCCAATATCGACATGCGTCCGGCACTCGACCGCATTCGCTCGACGACGAGCTCGGGGGGCGAGATCTACGTCGTGAATGCGCGCGGCGACTATCTGGTTCATCCCGATCAGACGCGAGAATTCGGCTCATTGCGCGGCCACCCCACCAACTGGCGCAATGATTTCCCATTCTTCTCAGCCCTGGCAGGCTCGCCGGGAGTATCCACGCAGCTCACGACCGATGCATCCGGCCGGCCGAGCGGCGCGGCGATCGCGCCTGCGGTGCTTGCGAGCAAGGAATGGGTCGCAATCATCGTGACCATTCCCCCGGCCGTCTTTGGCCGCGTGCCGGCCGCCATTCAAAAAACGTCCTTGCTCGTCGGCCTGCTGTCCGTCCTCGCCGCGGCTTTGCTCGCGGTGCTGGTGGCACGCTCCCTGACTCGCCCGATCGGGCGCCTGACCGCGGCCGTGGAAGCCATCGGCAGCGGACGGCCAGCGGACATTCCCGTCGATGCAAGCGGCGAGACGGGTGTGCTGGCGCGGGCCTTTGCCCATATGGTCGAGGAGATGAAGGCAAAGACGTCGGCACTGGAGTACGAGATCGAGGAGCGGCGTCGCACCGAGGCCGTCCGCGATCAGCTCGCCGTCCGCGAGAGCCTGTTCAGCGCGGCGGTCCAATCCTCCGACGATTCGATCGTCCTGCAAACGCTCGACGGCACCATCATCGGCTGGAACGCGGCAGCCGAACGCCTCTACGGCTATTCGGCCGAGGAAGCGATCGGACAGCCGACGTCGATTCTCCTTCCGCCTGATCGCCGCGAAGAGGTCAAGGACTATCTTCGGCGGATTGCGAGGGGTGAGCGGATCGAACATTTCGAAACCGCGCGCCTGCGCAAGGATGGCAGCCCGGTCGAAATCTCGGTGAGCCTCTCGCCGATCAGGGGCCCCTCCGGCGAGATCATCGGCGCCTCGGGCTCGGCGCGCAGCCTCACCGAGGCGCGACGGACCGAGCGGGCGCTAAAGCAGCAGCTCGAGGAGCGGCGGCAGCTTTTCGACGCCTCGCAGGACCTGATCATAATCATGGACTCGCAGGGCCGCATCGTGCAGATCAGCCCGAGCTGCGAGGCCGTTCTCGGCCACCCGCCCGACGACATGATCGGCCGCAGCGGCGTCGATTTCATCCACCCGGACCATCTCGATCAATCGCGCGAGGAAATGCGTGCGCTCAGGCGCGGCGGGCATCCGAAACTCGCCGACACCCGCTGCCTCCACAGGGACGGACACGAGATCTGGCTGTCCTGGCTCGGCAACTGGTCCGATCAGGCCAAGCGCTACTTCTTCGTCGGGCGCGACATGACCGAGGCAAGGCTCGCCGCGGAGTCCTTGCGCGAAAGCGAGCAGCTGGCCCGCAACATCGTCGAGACCGCGCTCGACGCCTTCGTCCAGACCGACGACCGCAGCATCATCCTGAACTGGAGCTCGCGGGCCGAAGAGCTGTTCGGCTGGCGCCGCGACGAGGCGCTGGGCAGGAATGCGGTCGATCTGATCGTCGCACAGAGTGAGCGCCGGCGGGTCACGGTCGGCCTCGCGCACTTCCTGGAGTCCGCGGATGGCCGGAGGCTCAACCGCCGCCGCGAGCTCATGGTTCGCCGTCGCGACGGCAAGGAATTCAAGGCCGAGCTGAGCGTCACGGCGCTGAAGCGCCGCGAGGGCATTCTGTTCAACGTTTTCTACCGCGACCTCACCGACAAGATCGCGTCCGAGGAGCGCATCCGACATGCCGAGAAGATGGAGGCGGTCGGCCAGCTCACCGGCGGCGTGGCGCACGACTTCAACAACATCCTCACCGTGATCACCGGGACGATCGAAATCCTCAGCGACGCAGTGGCCAAGGAGCCCGAGCTTGCGGCGATCACCCGGATGATCGACGAGGCCGCCGGACGCGGCGCCGAGCTGACCCAGCACCTGCTCGCGTTCGCGCGCAAGCAGCCGCTCCAGCCGCGCGAGATCGACATCAACTCGCTGATCGTCGACACCGCAAAGCTGCTGCGGCCGACGCTGGGCGAGCAGATCCAGATCGAATCCGTGTTCGAGGAGGAGAGCTGCGTTGCGATCGTCGATCCCAACCAGCTCACCACGGCGATCCTCAACCTCGCGCTCAACGCCCGCGACGCCATGCCCGGCGGCGGCAAGCTGATCGTGGAGACGGGCACCGCCTATCTCGACGAGGTCTATGCCAGCGTCAACGACGTCCGGCCCGGACACTATGTGCTGATCGCCGTGAGCGACACCGGAACCGGCATTCCATCCAACATGCTCGCCAGGGTGTTCGATCCCTTCTTCACCTCGAAGGGACCGGGCAAGGGCACCGGACTCGGGCTTTCGATGGTCTACGGCTTCATCAAGCAGTCCGCAGGCCACATCAAGATCTACAGCGAGGAAGGCCACGGCACCACGATCAAGATGTACCTGCCGCCCGGCAAGACGGCGACGGCGGTCGGCGACGGCGTGATCCCCGCGACGATCGAGGGCGGACACGAGACGATCCTGGTGGTCGAGGACGACCGGCTGGTGCGCGACTACGTGCTGGCGCAACTGCATGCGCTGGGCTACGTCACCTTGCAGGCTGCGAACGCCGCGGAAGCGCTCGCGATCGTTGCCGCCGGAGAGCCGTTCGACCTGCTGTTCACCGACGTCATCATGCCCGGCAAGATGAACGGACGGCAGCTCGCCGACGAGCTGATGAAGACGCGCCCCGATCTCAAAGTGGTCTACACGTCGGGCTATACCGAGAACGCGATCATCCATCACGGCCGGCTGGATTCGGGCGTTCTGCTGCTCGCAAAGCCCTACCGCAAATCGGATCTCGCGCGGATCATCCGCAGGGCGCTGCTGGCCTAACTCGCCGTGCTGTAGCCCGGATGAGCGAAGCGACATCCGGGACTCTGCGGCAGTGTTCCCGGGTGTCGCGGAGCCTGTCATCGGGCGGCGCTTCGCGCCGACCCGTTGGCTCACCCGGGCTACGAAAGCTCAACCGGAAGACTTACGACGCGCGCTGCGCCGCGGTCATCACGATCCGGATCAGGTCGGCCGCATTGCGCGCGCCGAGCTTCTTCATGATGTTGGCGCGGTGGTCCTCGATGGTGCGCGGGCTGATGCCGAGCGTGCGGCCGGCTTCCTTGTTGGATGCGCCGGCGGCGAACTGCTCGAGCACCTCGCGCTCACGCCGCGTCAACGGCTCGCGTCCGGGGAAATGCAGCGAGCCGAATTTCGGCGCTGCGTTCTCCGCCTGCCTGCGCGCATAGGCGCCGATCGCCTCGTCGAGCCGGCCGACGATCTCGCTGCCGCGGAACGGCTTCTCGATGAAGTCGAGCGCGCCGCTCTTGATGGCGCCCACCGCCATCGCGATGTCGCCCTGCCCGGAGATCATGAAGATCGGCGCCGGATAATCCTCACCCTGCAGCTCCTTCAGAATGTCGAGACCCGACTTTCCGGGAATGTTCACGTCGAGCAGGATCGCAGCCGGTGTGCGGTTTCGCGCGACGGAGAGCAGCGCTGCGCCGTCCGCAAAACAGATCACCTCATAGCCCGCCGCCTTCAACACCATCGACAAGGTGTCGCGAACGGCCGGGTCGTCGTCGACTACGAAGATTTCACCGCGAGAGGTTTGTTCGGCCATGTGCCATGTCCAATTGGCATTAGAGTCCATTCGGCATTGAGGACTCGCGTCCGCGCCAACCCTTATGGCGTTCGGCGCGGATTCGGCCCACCCGTATTTGTACGGGACATGGACTTAACGCACAAGTAGCGGCATGGCGCCTAATTGCGGGGGACGGAGAATATCCATGCTAAATTCGGCTGGCACGCCACTTCTCGTCACGACGCCCGAGGCCGAGAGCCGTCAGTTGATCGCGGCCGACCTTCGCTGCCTGATCGCGCAGATCGAGAGCAGCATGCGCCTGATCGACGCAGCCATGATCGACGCGGGCGACAGTGGCGATCAGGCGGGTTCCACCGGCATTTTGGTGCTCGACGACGTCACGCCGCGTTATGCCACGGCGAGCGCCGCCCTCAACCTCTGTCGGGCGGGCCTCTGCCGCGCCCTTCAATACCTGTCGGATTCCGGCGACCCGGTATAGGTTGCGATCGGCGCGGCGGCGGCCGCGCCCGATTGCATGGCAGCTCCGCGCGTCAGGTGCGGTGCCGTTCCACGATCGCGTCGCTGGCGACACCACCCCAGGTGTGGATCGCCGGCAGCCCCATCGCGGTCTTGCCGAGGTTGGCGAGGCTGATGCGCAGGGCCGCCAGATCGAGCGGCTTCGGCAGGCCCTGGAGCTGGATCCCGACGGAGCGGGCGAAGCTGCGGGCAGCGCTGCGGCGCTTGCCGTCCATGCCGCTGATGACGATCACGGCACCGGCGAACTTCGCCTTCGCCATCTCGCGCAACACGTCGATGCCGTCGCCATCCTCCAGCACGAGATCGAGCGTCACGCAGTCAAAGCGCGCGGCGCGGAGCTTCTCGATCGCTTCCACCACGGACGGCGCCACGGTGACTTCGTGGCCGGCCTGCTTGGCGGCGACCGTGATCAGGCTGCGCTGCGTGGCGTCGTCATCGACCACCAGGAGCTGGAGCGCACGCCGCTCGGCGACGTCGGGCAGGTTTGACGGGACGGGGGAGAGGGAACTTCTGGGCATTGCCGTATTCCTGAGATTGAGACGGGCAATGGATACACGGCGCGGGCTTCGGCCACGTAAAGCCGCCGCGGCAAATTCGTCCGGATGTTTCAGCAAATGTAAAGCAACGTGGCGGAAAGCGCCGGCGCCGCCGCGCGCCGGTCAGGCTGCCGCGTCGTGGCCGCCGGCCGCGCCGCGCTTCTTCCGGTTCTTGCCGCGCAGGAACTGGATGTCCATTTCGGCGCCGTTGACGCGCACCAGCTCGCAGCGGCGATAGGCAAGGCCGGTGGACGACAACAGCAGGAAGAACTCTTTCAGGTTCAGCCCCTGGATCGAGCCTTCAACCGTGAGGATGGCGTCGGTGTCGGAAATGGCGTTGAGCTTGCAGTCACGGCGCCAGGTGCCGTCGATGGCCATGATGCAGACATCATAGCCGCGACTGAACGTCACGCGCTCCGCGCCTTTTCCATCCTCGGCCATGCCTATCGTCCTGCCATCACCGCCATGCGCGGCGCCGCGCCGGCGAGGGCCGGCTTGGCTGCGGCGGCACGCGGATCGTTCGGCTTGTAGAGGCCGCGCCGGTCGGGAATCGGCCTGAACGTATCGGTCAGTCCGACCACGGTTTCGGCGGCCCCCAGCACGAGGAAGCCGTCGGGCTCGATCTGGCGCGCCAGCCGGTTGAAGATGTTGATCTTGGTCTCCTGGTCGAAATAGATCAGCACGTTGCGGCAGAAGATGACGTCGAACGTACCGAGCTGGGCGAAATCGTGCAGCAGGTTGAGCTGGCGGTGCTGGATCATCGCCCGCAATTCGGGATTGATCTGCCAGGTCTCGCCGGTCTGCTTGAAATATTTCACCAGCATCTGGATCGGCAGGCCGCGCTGCACCTCGAACTGGCTGTAGATGCCGGCCTTGGCCTTCTCCAGCACCTCCTGCGACAGATCGGTCGCGATGATCTCGACGCGCCAGCCGGTGAGGGCTGCACCCATCTCCTTCAGGCACATCGCCAGCGAATAGGGCTCCTGCCCGGTCGAACCGGCGGCGCACCAGATCCGCACGCTGCGGCGGCCGGCCCGCGCCTTGATGACCTCGGGCATGATGGTGTCGCGGAAATGATCGAACGGGACCTTGTCGCGGAAGAAGAAGGTCTCGTTGGTGGTCATGGCTTCGACCACGTCGGTGATGAGCACGCGGGAGCCGCCTTGCAGTTTCTGCACGAGCTCGGGGATGCCGGAGAGCCCGGCCTTGCGGGCGAGCGGCAAGAGACGGCTTTCGATCAGATATTGCTTGTCTGCGGACAGATCGAGACCGGAATTGTCCTTCAGGAACTTGCGCAGATACTCATACTCGGTCGGGGTCACAGATGGCCTCTCGAAAGCTGTACTGAAAACACTCTGGCCGAAACACTCGGGCCAGACACACTCAGACCATGGCTTGTCCGACCGGGATCAAGCCGACTTCAGCGAACTTGTCGGCGATAATGTCTTTGTCGAAGGGCTTCATGATGTACTCGTTGGCGCCGCCGCTGAGCGCCTGGGCGATGTGAGCCACGTTGTTCTCGGTGGTGCAGAACACCACCTTCGGCTGATCGCCGCCCGGCAGGCGGCGCATGTGGCCCATGAACTCGAAGCCGTCCATCACGGGCATGTTCCAGTCCAGCAGCACCGCGTCGGGCAGTTGCCGCTGGCAGATCTCCAGCGCCTTCGAGCCGTCCTCGGCTTCGGTGACCTGGAAATCCAGGCCTTCCAGGATGCGGCGCGCAATCTTGCGCACGACGCTGGAATCATCGACCACCAAACACGTTTTCATTTTGGTTCTCCGGCTTCGATGTTTCGTTGGCTCACGCAGCCATTTGGACCTTGGTTTCGAGCTCGAGGACGCGATCGACGTCGAGGACGACCATGAGCTGGCCGTCGAGACGGTGGACACCGCCGGCGAGCTTGGCCATGCGGGGGTCGAGGTTGACGGGGTTCTCTTCCTTGCCGTCCTCGGGTAGGCGCAGCACCTCGCCGATCTGGTCGATCAGCAGGCCATAGGATTCGCCGCGCAGGTCGACACCGACCGCCATCGGCACCTTGCCGTCCTCGGGCCTGGGCAGGCCGAGACGGGCGCGCATGTCGACCACGGTGACGATGCGGCCGCGCAGGTTGAGGACGCCCGCGATCTCGCGCGAGGACAGCGGCACGCGGGTGACGCGCTCGGGCATGAACACGTCCTGGACGCGGGAGATCGGCAGGCCGAACAGCTGGCCGCCGATCATCGCGGTGACGTATTCGACCATGGCGCCTTCGGTGGTCTGCATCTTGTTGGCCATAAGCGTATCTCCTGATCCCGCTGGTTACGCCGCGGCCCGGCTCAGCTCGGAGGCGCCGGCGGCGCCCGCGGTCTGTTCCTTCAGCGCCGCGATCAGACCGGGACGGTCGAACTTGGCGACATAGTCGTGGAAGCCGG
>NZ_LBJZ01000012.1:0-817 GCF_028128935.1 Bradyrhizobium sp. CCBAU 11361 | reverse complement strand
GTCGATGACCAGATCGCCAAGCTCGACAAGAAGCTCATGCAACTCCACCGGAGTAACGAGATGAGCCGACGGTTGGCGGCTATTCCGGGCGTCGGTCCGATCGGTGCGACGCTGCTGTCAATCAAGGTCGTGGATGCACGCGGGTTCAAGTCGGCAAGAAACTTTGCCGCCTGGCTCGGCCTGACACCAAAGAATCACTCGACGGCTGGAAAGAACAGGCTCGGCGTGATTACACGCGCCGGCGACGGCATGTTGCGAACCGTTTTGGTGGCTGGCGCGACGGCTGTGATCGCCGATATGCGCCGACGGGAAAACCGCTCCTGGCCATGGCTGAAAGACATCATTGCACGTAAGCCGCCGAAGCTGGTGGCCATAGCGTTGGCAAACAAACTAGCGCGGATTGCCTGGAAACTGATGGTCAGCGGCGAGCGGTATCGACCTGCAAGCAACGTCGTGCCGATGCCGACATAGACTTGAACGAAATGCAGCGCTTGGCGCCAGACCGGCAGGTTTGACGCTGGGGGCGGAACTTGCAGGACAGGAAGAGGTGGTACGTTCGGCGCAAGCCGGTCAGTGGAATGCTCCGCTCGGTTTACCGGCAGAAAATGCCGCTCTCGTGTTTGGATCTCACTGTCCGCGAAGCCCATCTTGGCCGGTGGTCGCAAGACCCGAAAACAGGCCGGACATATGAGCGCAAGCGATCCGAGCATGCTGCCAGAGCCAATCCTTGCAAGTCGGGGGCCAATGGTATGGACCCCGCCCTTGCTGCGGTGGAATCTCGAACGTCAACTGCAGTGAAGGAGGATGTCATGCAGGT
>NZ_LBJZ01000011.1:0-2880 GCF_028128935.1 Bradyrhizobium sp. CCBAU 11361 | reverse complement strand
CACTTCTTTGCGCTCGGCGGGCACTCGCTGCTGGCGGTGCAGCTGTTGAGCCGGGTCTCGCAGGCCATTGGCTTCACACTTCCGCTGACCACGCTGTTTGCCAAACCGGTGCTGGCCGATCTGGCCGCGAGTATCATGGATGAGTTGAGCCGCTCCGGCGCGCAAGACCTGCCAGCCATTGCGCCGGTGTCGCGTGAAGCGCCGCTTATGCTGTCGTTTGCGCAGCAGCGGCTGTGGTTTTTGGCGCAGCTGGATCAGAGCAGCACGAACTATCACATTCCACTCGGGTGGCGGCTCAAGGGTGGGCTCGACCGCAGCGCCTGGCAGCGTAGCCTGGACCGTGTGTTGGCGCGCCATGAGGCGCTGCGCAGCGTGTTTGTCGCGCCGGAGGGCAAGCCCTGGGTGGAGCTGCTGCCGGAGGATGCGGGGCTGCCGGTTGTGGAGCACGATCTGCGGGACAGGCCGGATGCGGACGAGGCGCTATTGGGTCTGTGCAGGGAAGAGGCGCGCACGCCGTTCGATCTGGCGCGTGGCCCGCTGATCCGCGGCCGGCTGATCCGGATCTCGGATGAGGAGCACGTCTTGCTGCTGACGCAGCATCACATTGTCTCGGATGGCTGGTCGCTGGACGTGTTGGCGCGTGAACTCAGTCAGCTGTACCGGGCGTTCGTGGCCGGAGAAGGCGATCCGCTGCCGCCGCTTGCAATCCAGTATCCGGACTATGCCGCCTGGCAACGGCAGTGGCTGTCGGGCGTGCGGCTGCAGCGCCAGGCGCAGTATTGGCGCAGCAATCTGTCCGGCGCGCCGGCCCGTCTGGCGCTGCCGACGGACCGGCCGCGGCCGGCGCAGCAGTCGTTTGCGGGGGCGACGGTCCCGATCGTCATCGATGCGGACCTGACGCGGGAGCTGAAGCGGCTGGGCCCGCAGCAAGGCACGACGTTGTTCATGACAGTGCTGGCGGGGTGGGCTGCGGTGCTGTCGCGTCTGTCGGGACAGGACGATCTTGTGATTGGCGTGCCGAGCGCTAATCGCGGTCGCCGCGAGATCGAAGAGCTGATCGGCTTCTTCGTCAACACGCTGGCGCTGCGGCTGGACCTGTCGGGCGAGCCGAGCGTGGCGGAGCTGTTGGAGCGGACGCGGCGCACGGCCTTGGGAGCGCAGGAGCACCAGGACCTGCCGTTCGAGCAGGTGGTGGAGATCGTGCAGCCGCCCCGGGCTCTTGATCACACGCCGTTGTTCCAGGTGATGCTGGCCTGGCAGAACAACACCGCTGGGACGTTCGACCTTCCTGGGCTGCGTGTGGAGGCGGCGGCAGACGGCTTCGATCAGGTCAAGTTCGATCTGGAGCTGAGCCTTGGCGAGCAGGGCGAGGTGATCGCCGGGACGCTGGGTTATGCTACGGCGCTGTTCGATCGCGCGACCATCGAGCGGCAGCGGGATTATCTGCTGGCGCTGCTGCGGGCGATGGTTGCCGATGCGCAGCAAGCGGTCGGGCGGATTGAGCTGCTGCCAGCCGACGAGCGCGCCTATCTGCTGGAGGAGCTGAACCGGACGGCGGCGGCCTATCCGTCGGACGTGTGCATCCACGAGCTGTTCGAGGCGCAGGTGCGCCGTGCGCCGGACGCGGTGGCGGTGGTCCATGAGGAGGAGCGGCTAAGCTATGGCGAGCTCAATGCGCGGGCCAACCGCCTGGCGCATCATCTGATCGGGCTCGGGGTCAGGCCGGACCAGCCGGTGGCGATCTGCGTTGCGCGCAGCGTGGCGATGGTGGTCGGGCTTTTGGCGATCCGCAAGGCGGGTGGGGCGTACCTGCCGCTGGACCCGGCCTATCCGCCGGCGCGGCTGCGGCAGGTTCTCGACGATGCGGCGCCGCGAGTGCTGCTGGCCGATGCAGCGGGGCGATCGGCGCTGGGCGACGATGCGCTACGCGATCTGACGGTGGTGGATCTGGCGGCGTCGCCGGAATGGGCAAATCTGCCGGCGTCGGATCCGGACCCGCGCGCGCTCGGCCTGACCTCGCGCCATCTCGCCTATGTGATCTACACCTCGGGATCAACAGGCACCCCCAAGGGCNACGATGCCGGAATGGGCAAATCTGCCAGCGTCGGATCCGGACCCGCGTGCGCTCGGCCTGACCTCGCGCCATCTCGCCTATGTGATCTACACCTCCGGATCCACCGGCACGCCCAAGGGCGTCATGATTGAGCATGCGAGCACGGTGAACCTGCTGCATTGGAGCAGCGACGTGTTTACGGCATCAGAGATCAGCCGCACGCTGTTTGCCACCTCGATCAGTTTTGATCTGTCCGTCTATGAGTGCTTCGTTCCGCTTTCGCAAGGAAGCACGCTTTACCTTGTCGAGAATGCGCTGGCGCTGGCCGAGAGGTCTTTGGATATCTCTTTGATCAACACAGTGCCCTCGGCGATTGCTGCACTGGTCGACAGGAAAGCAGTGCCGGCTTCGGCCAGCGTCGTCAATTTGGCGGGCGAGTGGCTGACGGCGGAACTGATCGAGAAGATCTTCGCGAGCAGTCGGGTCCAGAAGATTTGTAATCTGTACGCGCCTTCTGAAACCACCACGTACTCAACCTGGATCTGCGTGCGAAGGGGGGACGTTGTCGTTGAGACGATTGGCCGTCCGATTGCGAACACGCGCGTGTATCTGGTGGATGATCATGGCGGGCTGGTGCCGTTCGGTGCGGCGGGGGAGCTCTGCATTGGCGGGGCGGGGGTGGCGCGCGGCTACCTGAACCGGCCCGAGCTGACCGCGGAGCGGTTCATCGCCAGTCCCTTTGTGGACGGCGACCGGCTGTACCGCACCGGCGATCTGGCGCGCTATCTGCCGGACGGCAATCTGGAGTTTTTGGGCCGCAACGACGA
>NZ_LBJZ01000010.1:0-629 GCF_028128935.1 Bradyrhizobium sp. CCBAU 11361 | reverse complement strand
AAAGGGACTGGCGATGAACCGCTCCGCGGTCAGCTCGGGCCGGTTCAGGTAGCCGCGCGCCACCCCCGCCCCGCCGATGTAGAGCTCCCCGACCGCGCCAAACGGAACGGGCGCACCATGACCGTCCAGCAGATAGATCCGCGTGTTCGCGATTGGACGGCCAATCGGGACAATGGCGCCATCAAACCCATCCGGACAACTCCACGCTGTCACGTCGATCGCAGCTTCCGTCGGACCGTACAGATTGTGCAGGCCCGTCCAAGGCAAGAGGCGCCGAACCCTATGCACACTGGCGGCAGGAAGCGCCTCGCCGCTGCATAAAACTCGCCGCAGCGACCTGCAGCTCTCAACACTCTTCGCATCCATAAAATTGACCAGCATGGATGGCACGAAGTGAACCGTCGTGATGCGCTGGCTGATGATCAAGTCGACCAATGCAGCGGGATCTCTGTGCGCACCGGGCGGCGCCAGCACCAGTGTTGCCCCTTCAAGCAAGGTCCAGAAGAACTCCCAGGCCGAGACATCGAAGCCAAATGGCGTCTTCTGCAACACGACATCAGAGTCCTTGAGACCATAGGCGTTTTGCATCCACATCAGGCGATTGACGATGGCCCGATGCTCATTCCGTG